>WTJZ01000275.1:0-2123 GCA_011524615.1 Akkermansiaceae bacterium
CTTCCATTTCTAGAGAAACCATGCCACTTCACCAGCATGTACGTCTGGTCAAAACTCTCTTCCATTAAATGGAATGATGCCTGGGAAGAACGCTTCTACGGGAACACGAACGCGATGATAGAAGAGATCAAGGGAGGTAAGAATATCCGTATCACCGTCTACTGTGAGACGGAGTCTGCAGCTCTCGAGATCAAAGAACAGTTCGGCGGGAGTGTCCGAGAGTTCAAGTCGGGCAAATGGGAGGAACCTCAGGACCTGACTAAGAAACCTCTCCTCATCAGGGATCAACTGGTTCTCTCCCAAACAGTCGAACAGGCTGAACTAGAGGCTCTCAAGGAGCAGTACGCTGATCGTATCGTCCTCAATGTCCCTGCAGAAATGGCCTTCGGCACAGGTGACCACCCGACGACGTCTAACTGTCTTCGCTTCCTCGCAGACTACGCTAAGGAACGTAAGCAACAACCATGGACGATGGTCGACGCAGGCACGGGCACAGGAGTGATCGCCATGGCCGCCTCCAAGCTGGGAGCCCATGGGGTAGAGGCCTTCGACTTTGACCCCAAGGCGGTAGAGGTCACCCAGAAGAATCTAGACCTCAATGAAGCTAGTGAGGTCAAGGCGTACGAACTCGACGTCTTTGATTGGTCACCGAGCGAGCCCTTTGACTTTGTCGCCGCGAACCTCTTCTCCACGATTTTGCAAAAGGCCTTCCCGATCCTCAAGTCGGCACTCAAACCTGACGGTACGATCGTCATCTCAGGCATCCTCCACACCCAGTGGGAGGAGACAAACGCCGCAGCGCAGCAAGCAGGCCTGACCTTCTCCCTCGTCAAGAAGAAGGGCAAGTGGGTCACCGCACGTGGAACTCACCAGTAGAACTACTTTTCCGCTTGCCAGCGGCCAACAATAGAAGACACTACTCCCACTATGGCAACGTTTGAAAATGTAACAGTTAAGAAGGAGGCGAACGTCTACTTCGACGGTAAGGTAACGAGCCGCCAAATCACACTCCCAAATGGAGATGTTAAGACTCTCGGAATCATGCTCGCGGGTGAGTATGAGTTCGGCACAGATGCTCCAGAACTCATGGAAGTCACCGCTGGCTCAGCAGAGATCCGTCTCGATGGAGAAACCGAGTTCAAGACATACAATGCAGGAGAATCCTTCAATGTCCCTGGTAACTCTAAGTTCTTCCTCAAGGTCGACACCTTCTTTGACTACGTCTGTTCCTTCCTCAGCGAGTAGGCGATAGAGAATATCTTTTTCGTAAGGCAGCGCTTCCTTGGAACCGCTGCCCTTTTTATACCTATTCAGAAGTTAGACCCTATGATCGACGCCCATGCTCACCTCCAGATGCCAGCCCTCGCAGAGCTAGACCTGAGTCACTACTGGAACCAGGTCGACACGGTCGTCGTCAATGGAACTCACCCAAAAGACTGGCCTCAGGTGGCCGAACTGGCTCAAAACAGACAGGTCTACGCCAGCTATGGGGTCCACCCATGGGAGACTCAGAACCTACCAGGAGACTGGCTCGAACTCCTCCGCCACTATCTCACCCGTGACCCAAATGCGGGAGTAGGAGAGATCGGCCTCGATAAGTGGATCCGCTCTTATGACCTCCCTCTACAGAAGGACGTCTTCTTGACACAATTAGCACTCGCGACAGAACTAGAGCGGCCGATCACGATCCATTGCCTCAAGGCATGGGGTACACTCAAGGAACTCCTCCACTCTTACGAGGGACCAGCCTTTCTCCTTCATGCCTACGCGGGACCTGTAGATTACATCCCATTCTTCGCAGAGAGAGGAGCCTACTTCTCCTTCTCCCCTTACTTCCTACTGGAGCGAAAGAAACAGACCTGTCAGAACTTCCTCCAAGTCCCCAGAGAACGCCTGCTCCTAGAGACTGACGCCCCGTCCATGCTTGGCCCTCGCACTACATGGTGCCCCGAGCAAAGCAGCTTTAGCCCTGAGCATCAGCATCCTGGTAACATTGAGAGCCTCTATCATGCCGTCGCGCCCCTCCTCGCAGAGTCTCATAGTGGACTCGTCACGCGCGTAGAGGAGAACTTCCGACAATGGTGGAATCAGTCCTGATCAGCCTGCATCTGAGCCAATGCCTC
>WTJZ01000275.1:2223-8464 GCA_011524615.1 Akkermansiaceae bacterium
GGTCAGGATTCTCCTTATTACGCACCTCGAACTCACACCAAAACGAGGTTCGCGTATGCTCTGTAATGCACCCAGTAATGACGAGGTTATTCCCTAGGGTCGCAGACTTCCGGTAATCGATCTCCGTACGCGCCACCACGGGGAAGATTTGCGTCTCCGCCATCTGTTGCAGATCAAACCCTACCTCCGCAGCCAAGTGCGTGCGGCAGGTCTCAATCATGCGTAGATAAGCGATATTATGCACTACGCCGCCTATATCTGTATCGAAGAACATCACCTGCTCTTCTGTTGTCATTGTTAGACTCATTACTGTTCCTCTAACTCAGCAAAGACCATAACACCAGAACTGGTTTGGAGTTTACTGATCACGACTACCGTTCTCGTCGTCCCCATATACTGCGAGGCCTGGTTCACAACGATCATGCTGCCATCACTGAGGTAGCCCACGCCTTGATGCTCCTCCTTACCTGGGCGAGTGATCGTGAGGCGGATCTTCTCTCCTACATTGATCTTTTGCTTAAAGGATTGTGCCACCTCTTCGATGTTGAGAGCCGAGACCCCTTCTACGCGCGCCGCCTTAGAGAGAGACACATCATTCGTGACGAGGCGCGCTCCTGCGGCCTGAGATGCTGCAATGATACGCATATCCATCGCATCCTCAGACTTCGTCCCATCATTGGCAAAGATGGATAACTTTAACTCCTTGTGCTCACGTAACTGCATCAAGGTATCGAGCGCTCTCTCCCCCTTCTCCCGCTTACCTGACGAAGGTGAGTCAGCCATTACCTTAATCTCATCTAATACGAACTTAGGCACTAATAAGCGACCATAGAGTAACCCTGATTCCAGTAGCATCACCAAGCGCTGATCCATGATAGCACTCGCATCTAGTAAGACTAACGGACCATCATCTCCCTTCTGCTGGAATCGTACGTAGGGAATAGAAACCGCCAACGTCTCGCGATCCGTTCGCAACACCACCACAACGCCCAGGTAACACGCTATGACATAGACAGCAGACTGCCAAAGAGCAGAACACAACTCATCACCACCCTGCTGCACGATCATCTGCTCCACAGGCACGAGTCGAATAATCGTACCAAACAGCGCACCTATTCCGAGCCCTAATAAAATCCGTAAGAGCAGCCTGAGAGAGAGAACCTTCCGCCAGCACTCTAATATCACCATTATGATCATGGCAACCGCTCCGATCAGAGCCCCAAACAAACCTGCGAAAAGGTACCCACAGAGTACCCCAACAAGAATAAAAACACCTCTCGCGACAAGGAGAGGTGAAGTGTAGTTAATTTTCATAGTAGTATAATGTTAAAATTCAATCTTCTGAGGCGCGGTGGACTTAGGCTTGCCACCAAACACCTTACCAAAATTATCTCCGAGGTCCTTAGACGAGATGAAGAGGAAGAGACTGAAGAGAACAGCCACGAAGGCGGTCTGAATAACCTCAAGGATCTTAAGAGGTGCAGGCCTCCCTCTCACCCATTCCGCGATCGAGAGCACAATGTGACCACCGTCCAATACCGGGAAAGGGAGTAAGTTAAAGATAGCGAGATTCACATTGAAGATCACAAGGAACCAAATCAATTCACGCCAACCATCTTTGATCGTTAAGAGATCGTACATCTGCTTACCAATACCGATCGGACCAGAGAAGTGCTGTACATCTAGACTCGTCTTACGATTGGCGACCGCCTGTAGAGACTTCCACATAAACGTCCCTGCCTCAGTCATCTGATCAAATGGGTTCGGGTGCGAGTAAAAGAGCTCTGCACCATTATCGATAGCGAAGTTAATCCCAATCAACTTACGATCGTAATCCTTTGGTAGCCTAGGGAATACCGGCGTGATCGACACCTCTCTAGTCTCGCCCTCTCTCAAGATGGTATAGAGGACTGCTTCTGCAGACTCCTTAGTCATATCCTGTACGGAGAGGAAGCTCGTCGCAGGTTGACCATTCACTTTTGTAATTTGATCTCCTTGCTGTAATCCTGCCTTAGCTGCCGGACTGTTCTCGATCACCGATCCGATGAAGACGTCTTGCTTTGGTGCGATCCCGATACGGCGCATCGCCTTACGCTCATACCAACTCGTCTCCGGGATCTCATACCCACAGTTCACCGTGACGAGTCCCTCTACCCCAGGGCGCTCCACCTTGATCTCGATCAACTCTCCCGCACTCAGCGCGATCATCGTCGTGACCGCGTCGAACTTACCATCGAACGTCGCAGGTCGCTGTCCCGCGATTTCTACAATCGTATCACCAGCCTTGAGCCCCGCCTTCTCCGCAGGACTATCCGCCTGCACGTACCCGATCTCTGTACTCGTCACTGGGAACTCCGCGCGCCCCACCTTCCACACAATACAGGCAGCCGCGAAGGCTAATAGAAAACTAAATAATGGCCCAGCAGCCGCCACAATGATCTTATCCAGAGGGGTAATCTTCTTCCCTGACTCTTTGGGAGCTAGCTTCTCACCCTCGATCGCCTCCATCGGAGCCATCTCAGGTAGTGAGACAAACCCTCCGAGTGGAATGGTACCAAGCCCCCATTGCACCCCATCAATCGTCTTCTTCCAGATCGGCTTACCGAACCAGATCTGAAATCGATCCACCTGCATACCTCGCCACTTCGCCGCCCAAAAGTGCCCTAATTCATGTACAAAGATAATGAAGTTGAACACCAGTACGACGCCTAAAATCGCCAATATTGAGAATAAAATATTCATGTTAGTATAATCATAAGCGTCATGCTGACGAATGACACCAAAATATAAGTCACCCAAAATACACAAGCACCCTCAAACGTCAAGCTTTCACAAAAATGAATCCCCTAACAAATCAGATCAAATCAATCTACCTCCATTCGATAAAAATGAATAACTAGAAAAAATAAGCCTCAACCTCTCTACAGGAACCCAAGCCAGGCTCAACGGCCTAAATCACCTCACCCTCTCTCTTCCATGATCCCTGCGGCCCAAAACTGATCGGGTACATAAACGCCTCCAAGTGATAGTATCACATGATACTATCACTTAATAAACCTCCTTCCACGCTCATGTCATCATGATGAACATACTGCTAAAAAATGCGTGAGACGGAAGCACCCCAAACATAGGAATTCTGAAGAAAGGTAACCGAACTCGTAAGAGGACTACGTGTCTCTTATCAGAAGTATGAGCCACTAATCACTTCAAAAAGCTTACAAATTAACTGGTCGGGATGACAGGATTCGAACCTGCGACCTCACGTCCCCCAGACGCACGCGCTACCAGACTGCGCTACATCCCGACATCATGAATCAGCACCTCATGGAGCTAATTGCGAGAATCACTCTATTGGGAGTAAATGCCTATTGGCAAGCAAGATTTCACATGATAACTCCTTTCTAAAAAATATCATTATGGAATCATCGATCAAGGTAGCGATCTTAGGAGCTAGTGGGTACACTGGGCTCGAGTTAATCCGTCTCGTCTCAGGGCATCCACACATGGAACTCTGTGGAATCTCATCTCGTGCCTATGCGGGCAAGACGCTAGCAGAAGTCTTTCCTCGCTTTGCCCAATCTCGCTTCGCGGATGTCGAGTTCGTCATGCCTGATACAGTCAAGGATATGGGGGTCGATGCCGCATTCCTAGCTCTACCACATGGCAAGGCAGCCGAGTACGCGATCGAGCTGCTCGCAGCTGGGGTAAAGGTCTTCGATCTCAGTGCAGACTTCCGTCTCCGCGACATCGCAGTCTATGAGGAGTTCTATGGCGAGCACCCAGCTCCAGAACTCCTCACACAGGCCGTCTATGGGATGCCTGAGCTCTACACTGAGGAGATCAAGAAGACTGATCTGATCGCCTCACCGGGATGCTACCCGACCAGCATCATTCTCCCACTGGTCCCGCTCCTCCAGCGTGGCCTCATCGACCACACCACGATTCAGGCCTTTTCGATGAGTGGAGTCAGTGGTGCAGGGCGTAAGGAGAGCATCCCTCTCCTCTTCTGTGAGGCTAATGAAAGCGTCCGCGCCTATGGCATACCAAAGCACCGTCACCTCTCCGAGATCGAGCAGGAGCTCAGCTTTGCCGCTGGGGAAAAGGTAACTATCTCGTTCAGCCCACATCTCGTTCCGGTGCAGTCAGGCATCGCCTCCACGATCTCCGCGACCTTGACTGGCGACTGGGAACAGGTAGGAGCAGCGCTAGAGGAGGCGTATCGTGACGCCACCTTCGTCAGACTCCTAGGAGCAGGTCAGTGCGCTGACACCAAGCATGTGACCCGTACGAACTTCCTCGACATCGGATGGCACTACGACGAGCGCACTAACCGAGTCCTCCTCACCTCTGCGGAAGACAACGTCGTCAAAGGAGCCTCAGGACAGGCGATCCACGCTCTCAACCTTAAGTTCGGATTCGCGCCAGACGCAGGCCTCACCTCATTCTAATCCTATGTCAGAGATTACTATCATTCCAGGAGGTGTATGTGCTGCACAGGGATACCAGGCGCATGCGATCGAATGTGGAGTCAAGGACCCAAAGAACCCTCGACTCGACATGGGGCTCATCTACAGCCCGACGGAGACAACATCCGCAGCGGCATTCACCACGAACCAAGTGTGTGCTGCCCCTGTCAAGCTCAGTAAGGCGCACCTCGCAGAGGCGAACTTCCGCGCCTTTCTCGTCAATAGTGGCAATGCGAATGCCTGCACTGGGGAACAAGGATTAACCGACGCTCAGACCCATACCGCTCAACTCGCCGAGGAACTAGGACTCCAGCCGAATCAAATCGCCGTCTGTTCGACAGGTGTCATCGGCCTCCCTCTCCCAGCGGAGCGCATGAGCGCTCAACTCCCCGCTCTCGCCTCAGGACTCCATGCTTCCACCGCACAAGCCGACCTCTTCGCTAAGGCCATCATGACGAGTGACACGCGCCAAAAGGAGATCGCGGTCGAAGTCGAACTCGGAGGTAAGAAAGTCCGCATCGGTGGATGCTCCAAGGGTGCAGGTATGATCAAGCCTAGTATGGCCACCATGCTCTGCTTCCTCACCACAGATGCTGCGATCCCTAAGGACCTCCTCCAAGAAGCTGTCATCGAGGCGACTAATGCCTCCTTTAACCGTATCTCCGTCGACGGTGATATGAGTACGAATGATACCGTCCTGCTCATGGCGAACGGTCTCAGCGGCGCCGAAGTCACCGACCTAGAGAGCGATGAAGGTGTAGTCTTCCGCTCGGCCCTCACCTATGTCATGGACTACCTTGCTAAGGCTATCGTCCTTGATGGAGAAAAGGTGACTAAGTTCGTCACTGTGCATGTCCTCAATGCCCGCACAGAAGAGGATGCCCAGCACGTCGCTGAAGCGGTAGCCAACAGTCCCCTAGTGAAATCCTCTTGGAATGGCGACGACCCTAACTGGGGGCGCGTCATTCACGCCGTAGGCTATGCCAAGGCTCATATCCAAGAAGATCTCATCGACATCCTTTGGGAGGACCAACTCGCCTGTGAAGGCGGTAAACTCGGCCCAGCACACATCTCCAAACTGCGCGAGATCGCCAGCAAAGATGCCTTCGAGCTCATCATCGACCTCAAGCTCGGAGAGGCCAGCTACAAGATGTACACCTCCGACCTCTCACCAGAATACGTAGACTACAACCGATCAGAGTACTCCTACTGGAAGGCCGTAGAACGTAACCAAGGGTAAGTCCTACTTAGCTCGATCACCAATGAAACGTCTCTCTATCCTCACCGATGGCAAACCTGGTCATGAGAACCAATCCATGGCTCTCGCGGAAGCTCTCCAGCGCAGGTGCGCCTGTGAGATAGAGATACGCCCATATAAGGAATGGCGCACACTCTCGAACCCCGATCTCGTAATCTCCGCTGGTCATAAGACACACCTCCCACTCTTACGAGCTAAGTGGAAGTACGCGGCTCAGTCAGCCGTTCTCATGCGCCCATCCCTCCCTGCATTCTGCTTTGACTACATCATCGCCCCTGAACACGACTTCCCTCATGGGGAGCCAAATCAGCAGACCTTACTTACTCAGGGGATGCTCTGCCGCTTGCCAGAGGAACTCACTGAGAAGCAAGGCCAATCGATGATCCTCATTGGAGGGCCCTCCAAGCACTACGGTTGGGACACCTCAGACATGCTTAATCAGATCCACGAGGCGATCTCTAAGAGCCCTCACCCTGTCATCCTCACAGACTCCCGCCGCACCCCTCTCGATACGAGG
>WTJZ01000234.1 GCA_011524615.1 Akkermansiaceae bacterium
CTAATTCAGAAATCTGAGTATAGCCAAACCTATCTTTTTGTTTCTTGATCAAAAGTTCGAGATGATCTTTTATTACTTCACCTGAATCTTCCTCTCTTATTTCTTCATTGAGCATTATAACACCCTCCTGACCATTACTAACTTTAAATAAGTTTCCAGAATTTAAAACTTCATTATAGAGCTCCTTTTCTTCACTATTAAACCGAGATGAATCAACCTCGCAAGACCTTAAGAAGAGTATGCACTTCATATTAGGCAGGAAAAAAAACAATGATGGCTGTTCAAAGCCATCTACCTCAGTCAAATTAGGCCCCCTTGGGACAATTCTTCTAGAATTATCCAAATAGTTAGGGGCTCGTGTCTCATAATAAATTTTTTGCCCGACTTTTAAGTTTAGGGATTTCTTCTGAAAAATCACCTTCTCAACTCTACAAAGAGCTACGAAATCACCTTCAGTATAATTAGCTACAACCACCGCGTCTGAATAAGATAGCATAAAGGCAATATTATCACTCATCCCCTCTATCTCGACATCATCAATAACGGTTTCCTTTTTATCAACATAATCACCACTGTGTGCGAGTATTCCTACTGTTGTAATCAAAAAAACAAATAATAATAATAGTTTCATCATTGAACCTTTCCTCTATTTTTAGCATCCCCCCTTACTCTGTTATTGCAAGAACGAAATAATGACTACATTAAACCAACTCATTCACCTATTTTTTCCGGATCACCATGTGTACCAACACTCTCATCAAAACCACCCCTTTTCCACTTATTAAAAAAGTCTCTATCAGCTATAAATTTTTCATTTAGTACACCTTGCATAATATTCTCTCTATCAACATACGGGTAGAACATAAGATCAGGAGAAGCTAAGATATAACCTTCTTCAGAGATATACTCTATATACTCATCTAAATACCTACGCCTGTGATTTAAATCTAACTTGGAGTAGTAATTAAAATTCACAAGTCTTAGATATTCACCTTCTACCCCTGCATTTTTGAATTTTTCATAATCCTTTAGGTATTCGTCTTCTAAATGGTATTCACCAAGCTCTATTTTCCTGTACATCGCGAAAACATATGAATCACCTATACAGCCAAATTTATCGGAGAACATTTTAACATCTACGAATAATTTTTTCAAATCGCGTCCGAACATCGAAAACTCAAACGAAAAATAAGACATGGCATACTTATTAACTTCTTTTCGGCTCATCCCCCCAACTTTTATTGCGTGATCAAAAAGTAACTTCTTGAGAAATCTTCGCATATCAAAAGGGATTTCTTTATCATTAGAAAGTTTATTTATTAAAGCTCTCACTTCATAGGAAGTCAAATCACTACACAGCTCTTTTCTAAACGAAAAATCAGTATAAATAGGTTCGTTTCTAACTTCTTTCAAACCTAGTACTACATCTTGTGACGGCTTAGCATAGTATTCCGCATGTGCAAAGCACATAAAAACCAAAAAATAAATTAGCTTACACATATTAAAATTAGTTACAACCACATTTGGTATCACTTGTGTAATCTGGGTCATCAAGATTTTCAACACAATTATTCTTCTTACTATAAAAATGCAAATGTAGGTCAATCGTATCACCCCACTCCCCGTCATCAACAAGACCTTTACAATCCCATTCTTTCCAAATACCTGTTCTATCAACAATTCTTTTTTGTAAGTAGAGAACAAATATTTCAGCAGACTGCCCCTTACTCTGCTAAGAGCACAAAGGGGGCTTACAATGTGATATACACGTATCAGCACCAGTCACTAACCCAACACCATATCAATCTTTTGTACACCAGTAGGTCTTAGAGAAAGCCGCTTCATACTCGATCGTTTTCACAAAACCATCAGAGCTTTCTATTATCTTAATATGAGGAGATTTCTGAAAGAGATCACGTCGAAGCTGATTAGGCTCCACCTTCAATATGATTTTATCTCCAAATGATACCCCGTCAGAGTTATCCGAAAACCTCCCTCTATAAAAAATAGAAATCTTGCTTTTGGGACTTTTAAGCACTCTAAAAGGTGTTAATCGCACACAAACTTCATCAGCGGATACAAGTATATAGTCCACAGACCGAAAAAACAGCCACAAGGACCATGAAATTAGCATCAACCCAATATAGAAAGCAGGGCTATGCAACGTAGACTCTCCGCTACTGACAACACAGGAAACAATAAAAACACCAAACAAAAAAATACACATCTTATATGGCCAGTAAAGGTTCACTTTTTTAATTTCATCTCCCTCCATACTTTTATTTTAGCAGTCTGTCCCTTACTCTGACAAGTGTAATACCCACTCCGCAATCTACTCGACTCCCTTGTAAAAACTTTTCCACACCGATCGCTCACCAACAGAGGACAGACAAGCGTAATAGTACTTCCAGCTTCTAATTGTAAGCTTCGATAAGATTTTTGAGCACTGGTATAATTAAGTGCTATCTTCTCAGCACCCTCCATATCTATCTCCTCCCTATTGAACATTAGATAACTGATTAGGAACCCAGCAACTAATCCTAAAAGAAGAAATAACACGTATTGAGACTTCATAGCATCTACATTCATCTTCACTCCATTAAATAAGCATAAAAGAAAACTACCATTTAATACTATTAAAAATATTAGTAGGCACAAATAAAGCAAATGAACCTTCATGTAGAAACACTACCCCACCATTCACTTTATCCACTTGAAAGTCACTAAGTATTACTCGATTCCCCTTATACACCAGACACTCTCCCTCTACCGTGTAATCTCCATATATTGATGAAATGTCTTTTTTGAGAAGACTCTTCTTAAACCCTACTTTTAAATTCTTTATAAACTTGGACGTAAAAAGCATCAGCAATGCCGAAATAACATACGAAACCTTCACAATAACAAAAACAGAAAACACTCCCCCTAACAAGCTCGTCGGCTTCCCCTCATCCATTAAGTAATACACTATCAACATAACTGTCAACAACACAGGAAGCAACTTAAAGTGAACTAAATTACGACACCTTTGATACTTACCCACCCATGACTTATCACACGAATAATCTGTGTAAGCATTAATCGCTTCTTCTTTGCTTATTGAGAAATTCATACTTCTAACTTGCTAATTCTACCATTCACCATGCAGTATTTTCAGCGGTCTACCCCTTACTCTGAGGAGGATGCGAAATTGTCCTTATGGATTTGTCGGGTTCTCATTTTGAAAGAGATTGAGGGCATGATCAGAGCACCTATTGGCTCTCTTTGCGAGAATTATCGCTCTAAATCGACAAATTCAAGTACATATTACTCTCCCGTTACACGTAACGGTACAGCACATCTGCCCGATGTCATATATCGTTGATGGGCTATCGTCCTCCGTTAGCTGAAGACATTTTTGTTGGTCTCGGAAACTGTCGAGTTCTCTCTCCTGCTTTTACCTCGACTCGTTTGGCACGTCTCTCATTCCTGAAATCAGCTGAATATTGACAAATTTTATCCACCCATCTGTCCCAAAACAGTTCTTTGGCGTTCTTACCTGAGTAACGAGACTGATCAATAATGAGAAATATAATTCTGCAAACCCTCTTAATTCTCCATGTCATGGGATCTCCTAATGTCATACTAGTTCTGACCGATGATCAGGGCTATGGAGATGTGGCCTGTCATGGGAATCCTGTTCTCCATACACCTCGACTCGTTATACGAACAGTCTCTCCGGTTTACGGACTACCATACTAGCCCTACCTGCTCACCGGCTCGTGCTGGCCTGCTGTCTGGGATGTCGCCCTTTAATGTGGGGGTGACCCATACCATCTATGAGCGTGAACGCATGTCGCCAAAAATCAAAACCATTGCTGACTGCTTGCAGTCCAATGACTATAATACTGGTATCTTCGGCAAGTGGCATCTGGGAGAGACTCCAGAATATTGTCCTGAGAACCGGGGGTTCTCTCATACCTTCGTACACGGGGCGGGAGGCATCCCACAAGGGCATCCAGGTAGCCAGGGCTCCATTCGTGGCAATTCCTATTTTGACCCGATCCTGAAACGCAATGACACCTTTGTTCAAACGAAGGGCTATGTCACGGATGTCCTGTTTGATGAATCATTACGCTTCATGAAGGAATCTCTAGAGGAAGAGAAGCAGTTATGATCGTTGGCTCGCTACTGTTAAGAAAGATTCCCCCTATGCTGAGTTCTTAGGGAAGGATCATTAAATAGATCATCGCCCCTCTCTTGTTCAGGTAGGCATCATGGCAGCTCTCCGTAGGGTAATCACTGAGAGCTGTCAGCTATCTTGGACCTAACGACATCCAGCCCCTAAAGGCTAAAAAATTCAACTTCTTGTAACTTTCTGATGATTCATACAGTCTAGATGTGCGTAACAAAAAACCACAATGACTGAAACAGACATACAGAAGTACACGGATATTGCGATCGAGGGAGCTCTCACCTATGCGCCAAAGATTTTGGGTGCACTGCTCACGATTTGGATCGGCTTTATGGTCGCAGGAGGGATCGCTAAGCTCATCTCTAAGATTATTAAGTCACGTAACATCGATCCTACGGTCGAGGCCTTCATCGGAAGCCTTACCAAGAACGTCCTCAAGGCTCTCGTGATCGTAGCAGCGATCGGCATCCTCGGAGTAGAGACGAGCTCAATGGTCGCAGTCTTTGCCTCAGTAGGTATCGCGATCGGCATGGCTCTCTCTGGGACGCTCGGCCACTTTGCAAGCGGCATCATGATCCTCCTCTTTAAGCCATACAAGGTCGGTGATGTGATCACTACCGCTGGACACACCGGTGGAGTAAAGGAAGTACAAATCTTCAACACCATCCTCCAGACGCCACAGGGCAAGACGATCATCATTCCTAACTCAGAAGCGATCGGATCGAGCATCGTGAACATGTCGACGGTTGAGAAGAAGCGTGTCGATCTCGTCGTCGGGATCTCTTATGATGACTCGATCGATACAGCGCGTGAGGTGCTCACCTCCGTTGCACAAGCAAGCGCGATCGTCCTCCAAGAAGAAGACGTCGTCATCGGGGTAGACTCACTCGGAGACAACTCAGTCAATATCGCCTTCAAGGTATGGGTCGCCTCTAGCGACGCTGTAGCGGCTCCGATCATCCTCAATGAGGACATCAAGAAGGCCTTCGACGCGACGAATGGACAACTCAACTTCCCATTCCCACAACGCGACGTACATCTCTACAATAAGTAATCCCTTATTCATCAATCACCCAAAGCACCGCCTTCACAGATGGAAGCGGTGCTTTTTTGTTTCCTCCTAGGTAACTAAGGCACTCCGCTCATAAGGGAGGTCAGCCTCCGATCTCGCTTCTCAGGTCTAGGTATCGGTTCGCGAGATCTACAGCAAAGCTCTCAATAGGGCTCCGCACGACAGCGATTCCTTGCTGTGTTAGCGTCTCTACGATCTGCTCGGCATCTTGCTCATATGCGGTCGCACCGATGTATTTATTAGCCTGCGCAGGAGTAGTCACGGGTTGCTCTAGGATTTCTGCGACCGCCGTCTCTCTGACAGAGGCTAACAGAACCAGATGCTTCTGCCCTAGGAGTCGGAGAGCTTCGACGATTCCATGCTGATCCTCTGACCTGAGGTTCGTCAAGATCACCACTAATGATCGCTTACGAGGCTGACTCAGAATCCTCTTAGCCAGAGTCTCATACTCTCCATATGACTTCGACGATTGGTAATCGTAGACATGGTTGAGCACCTTACTCATGCCACTCTGTCCAGAGACCGCAGGGAGAATACGATGTTGGCCCGCAGGTACACCAAAGTTCATCATTCCTACCTTATCCCCCTGCTTGATAGCCATATAAGAGATCAGGATCTTAGCATTGAGCAAATGATCCAGAAGCGGGAGATCTCCATCAACCGCCCTGGTGCGAAAGCTACAATCCGTGACGAGTAGGACATTCTGATCTCGTTCCTCTTGGAACTCGCGTGAGATCATGCGCCCCATGCGTGAGGTCGCCTTCCAGTCAATCGTATTCAACTGGTCTCCATCTTGGTAATCTCGCAACTGATGGAACTCCTTACTCAGCCCACGGCTCTTCTTCTTGATAATCCCCATTTGCTGAACGCGATCTGATGTCGCCAAGAGACCGTAATTCAGGGCGGGGACATAGTTCGGGTAGACCTTGACTCTCACCTCTTCACCCAGCCTCCTAGAGCGCCACCACAGAGAGAGAGGGCTCATGACCTCGATATAGGCCGCCGTAATCGTAAGCTCCCCTCGCTTCTTAAAGGTGAGGCTACCCGAGATCTCGGCATACTCTCCTGGAGCGAGGAGCCCTTCATAGGGATATTGCTCATGCTCACAATCATCAGGGAGCCCATCATAGAGTCGGACCCGCTTCCGCAGCCAACTCCTATTCGTGAGCGTCGCCTGTACATCAGTAGAGACTCCTAATGCATAACGGTCCTGGTATGATCGCTCGAACTTAAGCCGAGGCCTAATGATGACCAATAAGGCATCAAATAGAGCGCACACTGCTAGCCCCCCAGCAAGTACAAGGCACGCCGTCTCTAAATACGGAACGAATGCTACCACTACCGCTAGGCAGAAGAGCACACTCGCACCGATAATGAGAACTCTACTAGGACGCATGATGGACTAGACGCGAGGAGCCTCAATAGAGTTAATAATAGCGATCACAGTCTCATCGACGCTCTGACCCGAGATCGCGACCTCTGCCGTCAGACTTACGCGATGACGTAATACAGGGAGAGCACAATACTTAATATCATCAGGTACGACATAGTCTCGATCTCGTAACATGGCTAGCCCCTTGGCTGCCTGAATGAGAGCGATACTCGCTCGGGGGCTCGCACCATAACTCGTCATCACCGAGTCTCGCGTAGCCTGCACGATCTTCACCGCATACTCGATCACCTCTGGAACGATCTTTTGCTGTCGCATCCCCTCCTGTAGCACCTCAAACTCAGCAGGAGTCGTCACAGGCTCCACCTGAGCCGTATCTAGGGTCTGAGTCCCCGAATACGTCGCTCTCGTCGCGATCTGGACCTCATCCGCTAGGCTAGGCTCCTGGACGAGCAACTTCATCATAAAGCGGTCCAACTGTGCCTCTGGTAACGGGTATGTACCATCATGCTCGATCGGGTTCTGAGTCGCGAGTACCATGAAGGGGCGAGGCAACACATACGTCTCCCCATCGATCGTCACCTGGCGCTCCTGCATCACCTCTAGGAGAGAGGATTGCGTCTTAGCCGGCGCACGGTTGATCTCGTCTGCTAGGAGTAGGTTAGTAAAGACAGGCCCACGCTTCACCTCGAACTGCTGGGTCCCCATATTATAGAGGCTATGCCCGACTACATCTGAGGGCATCAAGTCAGGAGTAAACTGGATACGCTTAAACTCCCCTTGGAAGGCCTTCGCGAGAGAGTTCACTAAGTGGGTCTTACCTAACCCAGGATGCCCCTCGATCAAGAGGTGACCAGAGCTAATAAAGGCCGTTAAGACCATCTCTACTAGATCATCCTGACCGATAAAGACCTTGCGAATCTCATCCTGGATGCGCTGAATCAGAACTCGTTCTGGACGCGTCTGAGGAATCGCGACTTCAGGTTGTTGCACCTCAGGTTGCGTGAGCGAGGGCGCCACAGGTGGAGCCTCTGTTGCTGACGGAGTCAGGGAGTCATGTTCATTCATAATGTTGATTGTAATTGTTGGAGTTCGTGTAAGTAAGAGACCCGCTCCTTGCCATCTCTAGGAACTGGAGTCGTTAAGATTGTTCGTTGTTGTGGAGTCAGCACGTCATCACAGCGCTCTAGAATCTCTGCCAGAGGCGTATTGATCGGGAGGTGTACACGCCTAGCGAGCGTCTTCGTCAGCCCCTCGATCACCTGATCAATGACGAGTTGATCAGCCGCATGACGGGTGTAAAAGTCTCCCGTCACGACGAGGTGGGACTCGAGCTTATTCTCCTCGCTAGAGACCGTCACGAATTGGGGACCAAAGCGAGGCACCACGTACCAGACCCAAATGCCTACCAATACCCCAAGCGAAAGCAGGGCAAGAGAGCCATAGTCCCACAACAATGCCCAAAAGGAGATATCAGAAGAGTACACAAACCAAACTCGCTCGACCTCCTGCTTCTTGACAAAGTCCCATAGTAACGTCGCATGTTCCGCCTTCTGTAATGAATCATTCAAAAACGGAGCCGCGGACGCGACCACACATAAGGAGCCCTCTCCACGCGTAAATTCGCGGAAAAAGGTATAGTCGGTATCCTCTTCTCCCCGTTCTCTAAAGCGTAATGAAGAATGAATATCCGTCTCATAGCAGACCTCAGCACCATCCTCACCTACAAGGCATAGCTCATTAATGAGGCCTCTATGCTCTTCATGTTCTTCATGTTCTTCATGTTCTTCATGTTCTTCATGTTCTTCATGTTCT
>WTJZ01000223.1 GCA_011524615.1 Akkermansiaceae bacterium
TGGGGATCGGAAAGGCGCTCCTCTTTAAGTGTATGGAGGGTCTGCGCGATCTCGGATATGCTTACGGAATAATCGGTGGAGTGGGGCCAAAAGAGTTTTACGCCAAGGCAATTGGTGCTACCGTTATTGACGGTTCTGAGAACTCGATCTATCAAGACATCTTACCAGAGCCAACCGCTTAAGACTTATGCAAGATCCAGAATACGTTAAATCCGCCTTTGCCCGCATCGCTGATCGATATGTGGTCACTAATCATGTACTCAGCCTCGGTACGGATATCTTGTGGCGTAAGAGAGTCGCGAGCATTGTGAAAGGGTGGAACCCTGAGAAGTTGCTCGACATTGCAACAGGGACGGGGGACTTAGCATTAGAGTTTCAGAAGGTGTTACCGGATTGTGCGGTGACAGGGTCCGACTTCTGTCCTGAGATGTTAGCGTATGCTACCTCTCGTGGGGTGCAGGAGACGTTGGTGGCGGACGCCTTGAATTTACCCTTCGAGGACAATAGTTATGATGTTGTTACCGTAGCCTTTGGTCTACGGAATATGGCGGACTACCCGAAGGCGATTTCTGAGATGCAACGGGTGCTTAAGCCTGGAGGTCATCTTCTGATTTTAGATTTCTCCTTGCCGACGAATCTGTTGCGTGAGCCATATACCTTCTATTTGGATAAGGTGCTCCCTCATTTGGCGGGCTTCATCACACAACAGCCGGATGCGTATCATTACCTCTCCGATTCGATCAAGGCCTTTCCATCGGGCGACAATATGAAGAAATTACTGGAGTCGCAGGGATTAATTCAACCAAATCATGAAGAATTATCTTTTGGTGTCGCTTCTATCTACACAGCGCAGAAATCTGCGGGATAATTGCTTTACACAAAAAAGTATTTATTAATACAATCTGATTAGAAAAGATAGATTATGAAAAAATTAAGCACACTACTACTGATGGCCTGCGCAACGGTGATGCCAGTTTCGGCGGAATTGGATACAGATGCACTGCCATTCCTGCAGATGAGTCAGACAGACCTACATGATGTTTACATTAAGCAGAGTGAGGCATTCATTGGCGCGAAGTCAGCAGCGGAGGCGGGTAAGTTGCTCCTCGATGGAGAGAATACTCCTGAATTCATGAAGGCCTATAATCGCCTGCACAAGGTGCAAACGGGTAAGATTATTGGTAAGCCTGTTATCTTTAGCTTTGTTGATAAGCAATACGCTATTCTCAGTATGAAATTGAAGGGGCTTGCTAAGGGATCGATTTACCTTTTTTGGGATTCGCAGGATGAGCTGCCGAAGGTTGATTGGCAGGCGACTTATGCATATTGTGAGATGAATTGGGATCCGTTCTTTGCTAAGAAGCCGACGGAAGAGACGGCTGCTCGAGTCTTTATCCTGAAGAGTGATTACTACAACTTCGAATTCGGCGATGACAGTGAGTGGGTATGCTTCAAGGCGCTGCACCCACAGCTAGACCGTTCTCTGTACGCCTATGTTAAGAAGGACTCAGAGGATCATAAAAGAATCGAAGAACTCTTTAAGAAAAAGAGAAGAGTGGACCTGAATCTAGGTCTCCGATTCCTTCCTGGATCTAAGAGTTCTAACCAAGTTGAAATCACTAAGATCATCGGTGATACATGGTTGAATCAAAAATCGCTTCCACAATCGAAATAATGCGCTACAGGTGTAGCATATGATTTCGAATTACTCTAATCAGTTCGTATGCGACCTCGTGGCATACGAACCAGGAAAACCAATTGAAGAAACCGCTCGTGAGCTCGGCCTTAAGGCTGAGGATATTGTTAAACTGGCGAGTAATGAAAACCCTCTAGGCCCGTCTCCAAAGGCTAAAGAGGCGATCAAAGAGTGTGCCGAATCGGCACACATTTATCCTGACGGGGGCGGCTTTAAGCTCCGTACGGCGATCTCTGAAAAGTATGGAGTCGAGATCGGGAATACGGTTCTCGGTAATGGTTCTAATGAGATTATCGAACTTCTCTGTCACTGTTTCCTTAATGAAGATGCGGAGTTGATCGCAGCGGAGCATGCCTTTGTTGTCTACAAGCTCATGGCGACACTCTTTGGGGCTAAGTATGTACAGGTTCCAGATCCAGGCTTTGTGCATGATCTGGATGCGATGGCTGCCGCGATTACAGATAAGACGCGTCTTGTCTTCATCGCGAACCCTAACAACCCAACAGGTACAATCGTGAGCGAAGAGGAATTAGACCGATTCATGGAAAAGGTTCCTGATCATGTGGTTGTCTGTTTTGACGAGGCGTATCATGAGTTCCTCTCAGATGCTCCGAACACAGTGAAGTACATCGAGCAAGGGAAGAATGTGTGTATTCTCAGAACCTTCTCTAAGGCTCAGGGCTTAGCGGCTCTTCGTATTGGTTTCGGTCTGGCTTCGCGCCCTGTGGCTGATCTCCTTAATAAGGCACGCCAGC
>WTJZ01000162.1 GCA_011524615.1 Akkermansiaceae bacterium
GCGATTCTGGAGGGGCGTGAGATGGACTTAAGCTCGGTGGAAGATACGGACGAGGCAAACGTCATTGACCAAGATAATGATGCGGAAGCGAGCGTGGTGAAATTTGTGAATCAGATCATGAGGGATGCTCTTGATCAGCAGGCGACCGATATTCATGTCGAACCGCTGAAGGATAATCTCCGGATTCGTTACCGAGTAGACGGTAAGTTGATAGATATTGCGGTTCCTGACAATATCAAGGCACTCCAGAGTTCGGTGATTGCCAGGTTGAAGATCATGTCTAAGCTGGACATTGCAGAGAAGAGGCTTCCTCAAGATGGCCGGATTAACCTCTCACTGGAAGGGCGCGGGATCGACGTGCGGGTTGCGACTGTTCCCACGGTTGAAGGAGAGAGTGTCTCGTTGCGATTATTAAACCAAGAAAAGTTTAATATCGAGATGTTAGGGATGGAGTCCTTTGTGCTAGATCCGATTAAACGTCTACTGAGTTTATCGAATGGGATTATACTGATTACTGGGCCGACAGGTTCAGGTAAGTCGACCTCTTTGTATTCGTTTTTGAGTGAGCTTAACACGCCTGATACGAGGATCGTGACGATCGAGGACCCGGTGGAGAATAAGTTAGACGGGGTGATGCAGATTGCGGTGAAGTCAGATATTGGGTTGACGTTTGCGAGTGGGTTGAGGTCGATCTTACGTGCGGACCCGAATATTGTAATGCTGGGAGAGATTCGAGACTTAGAGACGGCAGAGATTGCGATTAGGGCTTCTTTAACCGGTCACTTGGTGTTTTCTACCTTACACACTAACGATGCATTGGGCGGGATTAGTCGTTTGATTGATATGGGAGTCGAGCCGTTTCTTTTATCTGCTTCGGTAAGGGCCTTTTTGGCACAACGACTCGTGCGTAAGCTCTGCCAGCATTGTAAAAAAGCGTATTACCTTGGGAGTGCGGATCGAGAGAAATTAGGAATGCCAGCAAGTCTGACAGGAGATGTGTACCATCCGGTAGGATGTGAGAAATGTCGAGGTACGGGCTTTTCTGGTCGATTAGCGATCTATGAGGCTGCGATTATTACAGAAGAGATGGAGTCACTAGTGAGTAAGAATGCCTCGGCTGATATTTTACGCGCGCAGGCATTCCGAGACGGGTTCGTGCCGATGAGGGAATATGGTTGGTATAAGGTGTCACAAGGGTTGACGACAGTGGAGGAGATCATCTCAGTCACGACCACAGAGGCAGGCGCAACCGCAATGTAAGAAGGAGGCAAAGGATGGGAACATTTCGCTACACAGCACTGAAGAGTAATGGGGAGAAGGTCTCTGGGAACTTAGAGGCTGGAGACCGAGGAGAAGCGTTACGGATATTGGCTCGTCAGGGAATGAGACCGATGAAGCTTGAGGGGGAAAGTGGGAAGGAGGCGAAGGCACAGGGAAGACGGAAGCCCAAGGCTCAAAAGAGATCTGTGAAGGTTCAGGGTAAGGAAGGTCCTGGAGATGATGGAATTCGGTTAAAGAAGTCTGAGGTCATTCTTTTTACCGAGGAGTTGTCTGATATGTTGACGGCGGGTTTGCAATTGGAACCAGCACTGAAGTCTATGGAGAACCGTCAACAGGCAGGAAACCTGCAGCAAGTTTCAGAACAGGTGCGCTCTTTGGTGAGGGACGGGACAGCGTTCTCCAAATCGCTCGGCATGGTGAGCCCCTCATTTGGGCCTTTGTATATGAGTATGGCAGCTGCAGGTGAGGCTTCGGGAGCTCTGGACACGATTCTACGACGCCAAGCGCACCATCTCAAGATGTTAGGAGATATTCAGAATAAGGTAATTCTTGCGATGATCTATCCTGCGTTTCTTATTTTGGCAGCGATCGGAGTCTCGTTTGTCTTTGTGACGGTCTTGATACCTCAATTGACGACCTTATTAGATACAGTACCTGGGGCGAGTATGCCTGTGGGGGTAGAGATCATGGTAGGAGTCACGGACTTCTTGAAGCAATGGTGGTGGATCTTTTTGTCGATCATAGTGATCGCGGGGATCGCGTTTAAGGCATGGACGGAAGTGGATGCTAATAAGCCCGAGTGGGACCGAATGAAGTTGAACTTATTACTGGTAGGGGCGGTGAACCGCGATCGTTTCTATGTGCAGTTTTTAGAGACGATGTCGAATTTGGTAGGTAATGGATTGACCCTGTTGCGAGCACTGGAGCTGACGCGTAATGCGACGCAGAATCTGCATTTGAAGGATAAGCTGAGTGGGGTGATAGATCAAGTGGGAGACGGTCGTTCGTTATCTGCTTCCTTGACGCGTTCGGGAGAGTTTCCAGCGCTCTTGGTAGATATGGTAGTGGTTGGAGAGCAGACTGGTCAGATTGATGTGGCCTTAGGTAAGGCTGCTGAACGTTACGATAAAGAACTGAACAACTCATTACAACGTATCATGGCGCT
>WTJZ01000104.1 GCA_011524615.1 Akkermansiaceae bacterium
GAGCTTGACCTGTCTCCCATTATCAATGAGCTCAGCATTCTGGCCTGCACGGCCCTTGAAGAGAACGCAAGGGAGCTGTGCTCCACTATCTTTGATCGAAAAGTAGCGATGCCCGCTGGCTTGCTTTCTGAGATTACTGACCTCACCCTCGACCCATACTTCTCCTACTTCGAACTGGAGAGCGGTCTTCATCTTGCGAATGAGTTGAGTAACAGTAAGAGACTGAGCCATAGTAGCGTGTAAGGTATGCGACCGGCGACTGAGAGCAAGTGAAAAAGAGGGCGCAATACGGGACTGATAAGGGGGGGAGTTGCGCGATCATAAGTCCCTCTCTCCAGATACCCTAAAATAAAAACCCCTCTCTGTCGGTGATGACAGAGAGGGGTAGTGAAAGAAGGTATTATTCTGCGGATTAGAATGGCTTCATGACGCCCATGTAGGCTGAGAGCGCACCTACGAGTAGGACGATGCCGAGTAGGGCAGAAGGCTTCATGACCTTGCGCTTAACAAGAGCGAGAGATGCACCAAGGAATAACCAGAGGACGATCTTGGTGATGACCCATCCTTGTACGTATCCGTACCCGAGCCTAGCCATCATGCCGAAGCCACTGATGAGAATGAGAATGAGTGAGATACCATGTAGGATGCCTGCGAACTTCTTAGCATTGTCACATGAGGCTGCGATAGCGGTGCCAAGAGCGGAGAAGAGAGCCATCACTCCGACGAGGTGAATGAATTTATAAATAAGTTCCATAGCTGTGGTAGTTAGTTACGCTTGATTTTGAGATTTGCAACCATTTTTCTAAGCGCTCTGAGGATCGACAGGGAGATGAGGAATCGCTTCCAGGAGAGTCTTCGTGTACGTTTGTTGAGGGTTGCAGAAGAGCTCTTCGGCTTCCCCGTATTCTTGGATCTGCCCTTTTTCCATGACTGCGATGTTATCAGCGAGGAAGCGGACGACGGATAAGTCATGAGTGATGAAGATCATCGTGAGATCGAGCTCTGCTCGGAGCTCTAGGAGGAGGTTCAGGATCTGAGATTGGATCGAGACATCGAGAGCGGAGACTGGCTCGTCTGCGATGATGAGCTTGGGCTCTGGAGCCAGTGCTCTCGCGATCGCGATACGCTGGCGCTGTCCTCCTGAGAATTCGTGAGGGTATCGGTTGGCGAAGTCTGGGTTGAGCCCGACTCTCTTCATGAGCGCCGAGATTGCTTCATCTTGGTGCTCTGTGTCGATCCTACGGCGCTGTTGGAGCGCCTCTAGCAGGGTCGCGTAGATCGTGAGGCGTGGATTAAGAGAGGCATATGGGTCCTGGAAGACCATTTGGAAGTCTAGGCGCTTTTGCCTGACTTCCTTAGGTGAGAGGGCGGTGAGGTTAGTGCCCTCTAGGATGATCTCGCCTGAGGTGACAGGCTGGAGCTGCATGATGGCACGCGAGAGGGTCGATTTGCCACATCCTGACTCACCGACGAGCCCTAAGATCTCACCCTTAGCGATGTCTAGAGAGACTCCGTTGACGGCCTTGATCGCTCGGGGTGGAGAGAAGAGGCTGTCACGCTTTTGGTAGTGAACGTGGATGTCGTTAAGGCTGAGGAAGGACATGATTAATTTTTTGGCTCGATACGGTAGGCGATGACATTCTCTGGCTGGAGGTACTTCTTCGCCAGTGCATTGATCTCCGCTAGTGAGATCGACTGGTAATCGCTTTCTCGGTTTCTCGCCCAGTCAAGGCGTTTCGGCTGAGTCTGTGATCGACTTAGCACGGTGGAGAGCCAGTATGCATTAGAGCGGACAGAGGTCTTGATGGATGAGAGGGCGGGATTCTTCGCTCGATCCAGTTCGTCTTGAGTTGCACCCTCTGAGCTGAGAGTTTTACCGATTTCCATGAGGAGGGCATTGAGTCGGTCAATGTCAGCTGGTTGGCAGATGGAGATTGCTTGGATGTTGCCGTAGTTATGGAAGGTGTCACTCATCTGAGCGCGGGCAAATGGGGAGTAGGAGGCTCCGATCTTTTCGCGGATCTCGTCCCTCATTCTATTCGTGATGATAGAGGAGAGGATATTGAGGCGACGTGCTTCTTGTATGTTTTGGCCGAGGCCGGGGATGCGCCAAGTGGTAATCGCAGCCGCTCTATCGAGGTCTGACTTGTATGTATAGGTGTGAGTTTGCCCTAATGCTGGTAGATCTAGATCCGGCACTGTGTGGCTAGCTGGAGCCTGTCTGGCGAGCTCGGAACCAAGAATAGGAAGAGTTTCTTTGACTTGAGCAATGTCGATGTCGCCTACGATAGAGATCTCAATTAACGCGTCTTTCGTTGCGGTATTGAGCCAGTTGATCACCGCTTCTTTTTCGAGAGCTTGGGCTTCTTGTTCACTAGGGATCTGAAAGGCGGTGGCATTGCCATGCATGAAGGCGGACATTTTCTCGAAGGCGCCT
>WTJZ01000305.1 GCA_011524615.1 Akkermansiaceae bacterium
GTATGTATTTCATACCGAGCTCCACTCAATTAGCTCTTCTTTTTCTCTTGGCTACAACTCTGGTTCCTCTTGCGCAAACGCAAAGTTACGATGAGGTTTTTGCTCAGCGATTTTTAGATCAATATGACTTTGACGGTGATAGTAGCTTTGAGGCTGCGGAACCTGTTCCTACGGCATGGCAACCTACCTACACCGCTGTGTGGGAGCAATACAGTTATCTTGATACTAATGGAGATAGTGCTCTTTCTCTCGCTGAGCTTGAATTACTCCCTCGAATCTATCTCGAGACGGGGAATGAGAGCGTACTTGATGTCTTCTACAAGCAGACCGATCAGGAGAGTTTATACTTAGACCTGTACTATCCAGATACGGCTACCTATCGGGGGAATTTACCGGTGGTCTTTTTGTCTCATGGTGGAGGCTGGGTGGCTGGTAGTAAGCAAGATGGTAATGCTTCAGATACGGGCAAGGCGGCCTTAAGTTTTATCGAAGAAGGGTTTTGTGTCGTTATTATGAACTACCGCTTAGCTAAACCTAGTCTGGGTAAGTATACGGAAGAATGTATACAAGATTGCCGTGATTCGATGAGGTATATCGCGAGTAATGCTGAGGCTCTAGGCATTGACCCTAACCGCTTTTTTACCATGGGGTATTCTGCAGGCGGGCATCTCTCTGCGATGAACCTGTTACCCTCAGCTGAATTGTTCGCAGGAGATGAAGCATTAGAGGCATATACCTTTCATACGACTGCTGGGATAGAGTGGTATGGTTGGATGAATTTGGTCGACGAGGATAGCGACCTCTTTTTCCAAGAGGTAGGCAGGACATCGAGTAGTGTGCAAAGTCTAGTGGTGAAGCCTGAGTATGAGGCTGAGCCTAGTCGTACGGATTATCTGCGTCGTCTATCACCCTATCATTATCTGAACAGTGGTTCCGCTCCCTTGCTCGTTATTCATGGTGATATGGATACAGCGGTCTCAGTAGAACAGGCTCGGTTTATAGAGAGTTATGCGGCTGAGGTAAGTGCTCCCGTGTCAGTTCAGATCGTACAGGATGCTACTCACGGATGGTCTCATGCGACCAGTCCTACCCAAGCAGAAGTCTTAGCGATGACAGGAGAATTCCTGGTTTCATATCGTAATCAGATTCGACTGACCACTACTCCAGATACCTCTGTATCAGTGACCCTGAGCTCGGCACTATCATCAGACGGGGCTTATAGTGTGACGACTCAACCAACTAATGGCGAACTGGCGGGGACGTTGCCTGATCTGACTTATACTCCAGATGCTGAATTTGTAGGGGAAGATACATTTGTCTATCAGCACACGATCGATGGGGTGCTGACCGAGAGCTTTACCGTTAGAGTGGTAGTATTGGAGGAGGCTCCAGCGTTTTTCTACACAACTCCGATCATTACGAGTGTGGGGGCCTTAGATAGCTATGCGACTACAGAGGCAGAGACGGCCTCCTTTAGATCCACCAGTGTGGCGAAGAGTTATGATCTAGATGAAGATGATGTGTACGGTACCGCTGGGTATTACTTCATCGGTGATGGAGAGACAGCTGCGATCACGCAGAGTCTTCCATCCTTTGTAGCCAGTGTAGCGACTGGTGAAGATATAGAGATTAACTACCCTCTCTATAGTGGGGCTGATTATGATGATCCGACAGCTACCATTGCCTCTGAGGTCGTAGACTGGGAACGCACTACACTATCTGGTGCGCTCGATACGACTGCGGATAATGTGGGCGAATGGATTGAAGTGCTTGCAATTACGTTAAGCAATGCGGCTCCAACCCAGTTTAGGCTAGGAGTGATGACCGGTATCATCTCAGATGCTCGACGTGGACCGTCAGGGATTCGACTTTCCATGGACGGGGGCGGGCTTGAGCCTGTGACTTACTTGTCTTCCTTCGAGGGGCTTGGAATGGTTTTCTTTGATATTACGATTCCAGCCAATGCGGTCACTGGGGCGACTTTGATTCTGGAGACGCAACGTAAAGAGGTATCGAGCTGGGCGTATATTACAGGGGTTACCTTTGATGAGGTTACCCGTTCTGGATATTCCACGTGGGTAGATGATTACGGGATCACCGCAGATCCTCTCGCGGACGATGATGGGGATGGGCTCACTCAGTTGCTCGACTATGTATTAGGGCGTAACCCGTTGGACGCAGAGGGAGACTTAGCTCCCCGCATTGAGTCTGCTGATGGTTTACAGCAGTACCGATTCTCCAGAAGTACCCTAGCGACGACAGATACGGTGCAGTACGTAGAATACAGTACCGATCTCCAAGAGTGGACGCTGATCAATGTCGCGGACGGAAATTTGACTTTCCTAGAGAGAACCTCTTTAGGGGATGGGATGGAAGAAGTGGTGATCGACCTCGGCATGTTGGTTCCTGATACTGGAGAGGTCTATACTCGCATGGGAGCTACTCAACTTGTTGAGTAAGTGGTATGAGTGCAATGAGATCAGGTCTGAAGCTCTGCGGCCGCTCTCCGATGATAGGGAGTGTGATCTTGTAATGACCCAAATAGTCAAAAATTGTTTCATACTACTTTTGTTCGTTTGAGGATTGGGCTATAAGGGAGGGGTGAGTACGCGTCGTAGTTTTTTGAAGAAATCGATCCTGGGAGTGCCTGCGATATTGCAGGCGGATGTGAGGCAGTTAGTAGAGCCGGAGTCTTTGGGGGTGGCGATATTGGGATTGGGCCGCTACGCAGAGGGCTGGGTCGCTCCTGCGGTTGCGCAGAGTCGTTACACCCACGTCGCTGGGATCATCACAGGATCGCCGAATAAGGTGGAGAAGTGGCAATCGAAATACAGTATTCCTGATGGGAATGTCTATAGTTACGGTGAGATGGATCAGATCGCTAAGAATGATGCGATTGACGTCGTGTATGTGGTGACACCTCCTGGAACACACGCCGACTTTACGATCAGGGCGCTGGAGGCTGGTAAGCATGTGATCTGTGAGAAGCCCATGGCTGTATCGACTGAAGAGTGTGATCGGATGATCGAAGTTGCTAGGAGAAACCAGAGAATGTTACAGATTGGGTATCGATTATATTGGGATCCATGGAATGTACGCGTGATGACAGCGATGAGGGAAAAGGAGTTCGGCGCTGGCTGGACGTCATTAGACACGCGAGTGTCGTTCAATATTAAGTCGATCGAGCCAGACCATTGGATGCTGAACCCGTCATTATGTCTGGGGGGCGCTCTCTCAGAGGTGGGAGTGTATGCGGTGCAGGCGGCCATCTACAGCAGTCAGGAGTTACCGATAGCGGTTCGGGCTAAGAGCTGGACAGATCGTCCTGAATTGTTTTCGGCAGTGAGTGAGCACTGGGAGTGGGAGCTCGAATGGAGTAGGGGGCGTACGTCGACCCACTTTGCGAGCCTAGGGCGAGATACCTGCGTGGAGTTGAAGATGACCTTGCCTAAGGGGGAGCTCTTTCTTGATAATGCCTATAATTATGATGGCCAGACCTTGGTGACGCCTCAGGGGCAGGAGTCGTTTACTCATATCTTCCAGCAGAAGCGACAGGTTGAGGGGCAAGCACTCGCGATTCTTGGCCGCCATCCCGTCTTGACTCCGGGAGAAATGGGCCGACGTGACCTCTATGTGCTCGAGTCTGTGAGGCAATCAGCGCAGTCTGGAGAGGTTGTCTCACTGGACCAATATCGTTACTATTAGGGGACCTCTAGAGCCCCTCTTAGGTAATTCTTCAAATATCTGCGTGCATCTTTCCAGAAGAGGAGTAAGGAAGAGGGTATGAATCAACTACCATTATTGGCCGAGCATGAGGCTCTTACTCCTCGTATGGGAGACTTCGCAGGATGGAACATGCCACTCTTCTATGCAAATGCGACTGCTGAGCATACCGCGACGAGAGAGAAGGCCGGGATGTTTGATATTTCACACATGGGGCAGGTCTATGTCTCAGGGGGCAATGCCGAGGAGCTCTTGAACGGACTATTCACGAATGATGTCAGTAAGCTTAAGGTAGGACGCTCTCACTATTCATTCCTATTGAATGAAGAGGGGGGCGTCATCGATGATCTGATCCTTTATCGTATCGGAGAGGAGTCGTACTTTATGGTCTTTAATGGCGCGCGTGCCGCGGAGGCCTACGGAATCGTGGAGTCTGCGGCTGCAGCACTCGGTGAGGTCGAACTACGCTGGGAACGCGAGGTAATCGGGCTCTCGATCCAGGGACCTGGAGTGGAAGCGATTACTGAGGAGTTACTCGGTCAGCCACTACCGGCTAAGCGTAACATCGTGATCAGTACAGAGGATGGTGTCTCGGCCTCTACAGGATATACTGGAGAGCGCGGGTTTGAGTGGTTTGGTCCGATCGCGAGTGGTCGTGCGCTGTGGCAGAAGGCGCTGGCACTCGGGGTGGAGCCGTGTGGTCTAGTCGCGCGTGATAGCTTGCGTCTAGAGGCGGGCTTACCATTGAATGGGCAGGATCTCGATCGCGATAAGTCACCATTGGCCGCAGGGTTAGGTTTCGCTGTGAAGATGAAGAAGGCGGCGGACTTCCGTGGGAAGGCGGCATTAGCGGCGGGCGCACACAGCGAGCAATCCCTCATCGGGTTCAAGTCGAGTGGTCCTATTCCTCGTACTGGATATGAAGTCGTCACGGCTGATGGCACTGTCATCGGAGCAGTAAGCTCAGGTGGACGCCCTCCAGGTGCGCGTAATACGATCGGCCTCGCATGGGTCTCATCTGCGAACCTCTCTGAGGAGATGAGCCTCTCTGTGAGAGGGAAACTCTTCCCTCTAGAGAAAGTCGACATCCCATTCCTCTAAAAAAAGTTCTAGAAAGCTATTTCGTAGACTTGCTATCTGAGAGAAATGGGCTAGCGTGCACGCCTCTATGAGCACGCCAAGTCATTACCAGTTTTTAGACAGTCACGAATGGATCGATCTAGATGCCAAGCCGAGCCCAATGGGGATCTCGGACTTCGCACAAAATGAGCTTACCGACATCGTATACGTAGAACTCCCAGAAGTAGGGCGCGAGGTGGAAGCTGGTGATGTGATCGCAGTCGTTGAATCGGTCAAGTCGGCTTCAGACATCTACGCTCCAGTTTCTGGAACAGTAGTAGAGGTGAACGAGGCTCTAGAGTCAGACCCTGCGCTCGTGAACTCTTCTCCTTTCGCTGAGGGATGGATCGCTAAGATCGAGGCCTCTGAGGCGAACGATGCTCTTCTCTCAGCAGAGGCATACGGTAACCACATCAGCTAACCAACTTTTGGGGCGTCTTCCGGGCTTTAACTAGAGCCTACCAGTCTCCCCACATAGCGGCTAATGAGTCACACGCCTCATCTCGAATAGGTCGAGATGAGGTGGCTTTGTCTCAAAGCACGTCGCTCATTGATCACAGAGTGATCCCCCCAACCATTAGAAAAAACCTTCATGTTTGCTAAACGCCACTTAGGATATTCGGAAGAAGTAGCACAAGCGCTTCTTAGTGAGATCGGAGCTCAGTCATGGGAGCAGCTAGAGCAGGAGTGTGTTCCTGCTTCGATTCGATCTGGATTAGATGCTCCTCTCCAGGGGCTAGAGAGCGCGCTCACGGAGCGTCAAGCTCTGCAGAGACTAGAGTCGTACTTTAAGAATGACCCTCAGCCGGTAACATTCATTGGTCAGGGGTACTATTCCGCAGACATGCCTCCTGTGATTCAGCGAAACGTGCTCGAGAATCCAGGCTGGTACACCGCATACACGCCGTATCAGGCAGAGATCGCTCAAGGCCGACTCGAAGTCCTCATGACCTTCCAGACCATGATCAAGAATCTGACCGGTCTGGATGTGGCGAATGCTTCCTTACTCGATGAAGCGACCGCAGCGGCTGAGGCGGTCACCATGGCGTACTCGAACTCTCGTAAGAAAGGGGCAGACACCCTCCTCCTCGACCAGCTCTGCCACCCACAAGTGCTCTCGGTGGTCCAGACGCGTCTCGAGGCTATCGGTCTAAAGGCGGAACTCTGGAATGTGGCGGACGGTCTCCCAGCAGAGACGGACTCTTACTTTGCCTTCCTCGGAGCGTACCCGAATACATACGGTGCAGTGATGGACTGGTCTGACCTCTGTGCGGCGGCCAAAGGAGACAAGATCGTTCCGATCCTCTGTGCTGATATCCTTGCACTGACCATCATGAAGTCACCAGGTGAGATGGGGGCAGAGATCGCAGTCGGCTCGACTCAGCGCTTCGGTCTCCCACTCGGATGCGGTGGTCCGCATGCTGCGTTCTTCGCGGCAACCAAGGCTTACCAACGAAAATTACCAGGACGTGTCGTCGGTGTATCACAAGACAGTGAAGGACGCCCTGCCTACCGTCTCGCTCTCCAGACGCGTGAGCAGCACATCCGCCGTGAGAAGGCGACGTCCAATATTTGTACCGCTCAGGTTCTCCCAGCAGTGCTCGCTACCTTCTATGCTCTCTATCACGGAGCCGATGGACTCCAAGAGATCGCTAAGACCGTACAGGGTGCGGCTCAGCAGTGTGCGCAGTACTTACAGGATGCTGGATATGAGATCCTGGATGAAACGTATTTTGGCGGATTCCGCGTTGCGAAGACGGCTCCAGATACTGATACAGTAGAGGTACGTGAGATCGACGCTGACACGATTGCGCTCTCCTTTGGCGAGGGGCATACGATTGCTGACCTAACTGCTCTGCATGAGGCACTAGGTATTCCGGCTCCAGTCCGTGAGCTAGCGGAGGCGCCTCAGGGATTAGCCCGTGAGAGCGCGATCCTAACCGAATCAATCTTTGGCCTCTACCATACTGAGACTGAGATGATGCGTTACATGGCGCGGCTCGAGCAACGCGACTTCGCCCTGAACCATGCGATGATTCCTCTCGGCTCCTGCACGATGAAGTTAAACGCTGCTGCTGAGATGACGCCGATGTCATGGGCATCACTTATGGACGTGCACCCATTCAGCAAGAAGCAGACTGCAGGGTATGAGACCATGATGAATGAGCTCGGTGAGTGGTTAGCACAGTTGACAGACCTTAAGGGAGTCTCCTTCCAGCCGAACTCAGGAGCGCAAGGTGAGTTCGCTGGACTCATGGCGATCAGAAACTATCTCGATGATAATGGTGGCAAAGAGCGTACGGCGTGTCTGATCCCAACCTCAGCTCATGGTACGAACCCTGCAAGTGCAGTGATGGCTGGCTTTAATGTCGTCGCCGTGAAGTGTGATGAAGACGGTAACATCAGTCTCGAGGATCTCAAGGCGAAGGTCGAGCAACATCGTGAGACGCTAGGTGCACTCATGGTGACCTACCCATCGACCCACGGGGTCTTTGAGGAGGGGATCCAAGAGATTTGTGAACTCGTGCATGCTGCCGGCGGACAAGTCTACCTCGATGGAGCGAACCTCAATGCTCAGCTCTGTCTCACCTCTCCAGGTGTGATCGGCGCAGACGTCTGTCACATCAATCTCCATAAGACCTTCTGCATCCCGCACGGAGGTGGTGGCCCTGGTTCTGGCCCGATCCCAGTAGCTGAGCATCTCGCTCCGTATCTTCCATCAAACCCAGAACAGGAAGGCAGTGTCGCGATCTCGGCGGCGCCGTATGGTAATGGTAGCATCAATGCGATCTCATGGATGTATATCGCGATGATGGGCGGTGAGGGACTGAAGAAGTCGACTCTCTACGCGATTCTCTCTGCGAACTACATTGCGACAAAGCTCGAGGAGCACTTCCCAGTGGTCTACAAGGGCTCACAGGGACGCGTAGCGCATGAGTGTATCATTGATGTTCGTGACATCCAGGCGCGTGCAGGTGTGACCGCAGAGGACATTGCCAAGCGTTTGATCGACTACGGCTTCCACGCGCCAACACTTTCATGGCCGATCGCCAATACCCTCATGATCGAGCCTACGGAGTCTGAGTCTAAGGAGGAGCTCGACCGCTTCATCAATAGCCTCATCGCGATCCGTCAAGAGATCGCTGAGATCGAGAAGGGGACAATGGTGTATGAGGAGAGCCCTCTCAAGCTCGCTCCACACCCATCACAAGACCTCTTAGGTGAGAGCTGGACCCGATCGTACTCCCGTGAGTACGCGGCCTTCCCACTTCCAGAGCTCAAGCTCAACAAGCGTTGGCCATACGTCAGTCGTATCGACAACGTAGCAGGTGATCGTAACCCGATCTGCTCCTGCGACCCTGCACTACTCCACGAGGCGTAGTCAGCCGCGCTCACTCCCCCGCCTCCTATTGGAGGGGGGAGTTTCAAAGTTCAAAGTTCAAAGTTCAAAGTTCAAAGTTCAAAGTTCAAAGTTCAAAGTTC
>WTJZ01000164.1 GCA_011524615.1 Akkermansiaceae bacterium
GACCAACTAGAGGCACAAGGTCTCAGCGTCTCACTCATCAACCCTCGCTTCATCAAGCCTCTAGATGCAGACGCGATCTCCCGTCTTGCTAAGCAAGCTAAGGTCGTCTGCACCTTCGAGGATCATGTCTTGATTAATGGGTTTGGCGCCTCCGTCATCGAACTCCTCCACGACTCCGATATCGATACGCACGTCGTACGTATTGGTTGGCCAGACGAATTTGTCGAACATGGTAAGGTCCCTACTCTCCGTGAACTCCATGGCCTCACAGCGGCCAATGCCGTGACTCAAGTGACACAATACTTGAGCACAGTAGAAGCGGTCACATGCTAGTCAGCATGCTCCGTTTTTTATAGCTAAAACTGAGCGAATTAGCTTTCCCATCTTAGTCATGACTGCTTGACTAGATGGGTATGTCTATCACTCCATCGTCACTATCTCCGGAGACCAATGCCCACCTCGCGGGGAATCAGCTAGCTAACAATATTTTCGATCTCAGTTCTGTTGGGATCACCGACCCATTAGTCCTTAGGAACCTCGCTCCCTCTGAGCTCTACACAGAGGCAATCCTTTTTGAGGAAGGGTCAGCCATTGCAGACAGCGGTGCGCTCATCTCATACTCTGGCGATAAGACAGGACGCTCCCCATCAGATAAGCGTGTCGTTGATAACCCTGACTCCTCCGAGAACATTTGGTGGGGTAATGTCAACATCCCTCTAGACCAGCACACCTTCGAAATCAACAGAGAGCGTGCCGTCGATTATCTCAACATCTGTGACCGAGTTTATGTAGTGGACGCCTTTGCCGGATGGGACCCTCAACACCGCCTCAAGGTACGAGTCATCTGCTCCCGTCCCTACCATGCGCTCTTCATGTGGAACATGCTCATCCGTCCTACTGACGAGGAGTTAGCGAACTTTGGTGAACCAGACTTCACGATCTATAATGCTGGTAAGTTCCCTGCCAATAAGAAGACCTCGGGCATGACATCCAAGACCACCATCGAGCTCGACCTCGAAGACCGTGAGATGGTGATCCTCGGAACCGAGTATGCAGGAGAGATGAAGAAAGGAGTCTTCACTGTCATGAACTACCTCATGCCAAAGGCTGGTCACCTCTCCATGCACTGCTCAGCAACTGCAAATCCTGAGAACAACAGCTCCTCCATCCTCTTCGGCCTCTCTGGTACTGGCAAGACGACTCTCTCAGCCGATCCACACCGTCTCCTCGTCGGGGACGACGAGCATGTCTGGACTGATGCCGGCATCTTCAATATCGAAGGTGGCTGCTACGCTAAGGCCGTCAACCTCACAGAGGAATCCGAGCCTGATATCTTCAAGGCACTCCACTTCGGCGCCGTTCTAGAAAATGTCATCTATGATAAGGATCACCATGTAGACTTCACCGACACCGCCCTCACCGAAAACACCCGTGGAGCCTACCCGCTCGACTTCATCGACAACGCTAAGATCCCTGCCGTCGCCGATCACCCAACAGACCTCATCTTCCTAACCTGTGATGCCTTTGGCGTCCTTCCTCCAGTCGCTAAGCTGACTACCGAGCAGGCGATGTATCACTTCATCTCAGGATACACGGCTAAGATCCCAGGCACAGAACAGGGCGTAGCCGAACCAATCGCCACCTTCTCAGCCTGCTTCGGTGCTCCTTTCCTTATGTGGCATCCGGCTAAATACGCAGAACTACTCGCAGAAAAGCTCAAGAACCATAACGTCAATGTATGGCTCGTCAATACTGGCTGGAGTGGTGGGAGCTACGGGACCGGCTCACGTATCAGCCTAAAGTACTCTCGCGCCATCATCGATGCGATCCACACTGGACAGCTCGCGAATGCAGAGGTCGCAGAAGACGACTTCTTCGGCCTCCAAGTCGTTCAAGCTTGCCCAGGTGTCCCCTCTACCGTACTTAACCCGCAAGAAGCATGGGAAGACAAAGATGCATACCAAGAAGTAGCGAATAAACTCATCGCCCTCTTCCGAGACAACTTCCAGTCCTACTCTGACAAGGTCGCTCCAGAGATCTTATCCAAAGGACAAATGGGCAAATAATCATCTCAAAAGGATAACAAAAATACCAGCATCACCTCATCCGGGTGTTGCTGGTTATTTTTTATACTTACGCGGTCGCTATCCAAAGGTTATTCGAGAGCCTTAAGTAGCCCTTGAGCAGAGATTCCTGCCTGCTTGAGATTCTCAATGTCAAAGCGCCATACTCCTTTAACACGCGTAATGATTTTCAATTGCTCAGCGGTCTCCTCGATCTCTTTAATATCGATCTTCTTCAATTTGAGTACCTCCTTAGCTCCCTTGAAACTCAACACCCGGTCTCGTATTTGGAACACGCCTCTATCTTTTTCACCGCCCAACAGGCCCCAATAGACAACATCATCTACAGG
>WTJZ01000277.1 GCA_011524615.1 Akkermansiaceae bacterium
GAGCACAGTAACGACTATTTATGATCAACTGGGGCGAAAGATTCGCGTGAGGCGTCCCGAAGGGGATATTATCTACAAATACGATGACTCAGGCACCGAAGCGCGAGGCTATAGTACACGTGCTCTGTGGCGTGTCGTTCAGCTCAAGCCTGACAGGAGAACCACCCTTTACACCGAGACCTACGAGTTTGACCGATTTGGGCGTAAGGTGAAGACCATTATTCAGACCGAAGGGCGCACTCTCACGACCTCTATCACTTACGATGCCCTCGGGCGTGTTGAGACCGAGACCGATGCTGGAGGTCTCACGCTCTTACATACTTATGATGAATACGGGAACGCTACTGGACTCCGGGACTATTACACTGGCGAGCTCTACTGGCGACCTATTGCATACAATTCCCAAGGGCAACTCACCCAAGAGGAACTCGCAGATGGACTGGTTCGCAATGCTAATACATATGATGAAACACGCGGAGTACTTTTACGGAGCCGTTCAGGTTCAGGGGCTCAGCCTAATGCCTACCAAGACCAATCTTACACATGGGATTTTGTTGGCAATCTGCTGTCACGCCAATCCCATACCCCAGGTTATGCCTACAAGGAGACCTTCGGGTATGATAGCAGCTATCGCTTGACTTCTAACACCTTCTCTGGATCAGGTGCCTCAAACGATCCTGTCGCTTATGGTTATGAAGGCGAAACAGGAAATCTCACTTCTCTCCCCAAGGTCTCAGGTAAGAATGGTGTTGGACACTGGGAGATGCAGTATGAGAATGATCAGGCGATCCACCGCTTGACAGGTCTGAAGTCCGCTTCCACTTCTCGTGCCTACCAATACGATGCTAATGGCGCGATTACCAAAGAAACTCAGGGCGGTAAGGATCGCCGCGTTTATACTTGGAGTTCCTTCCACAAGCCTACTCAGATTATTCATCACGATGAGACGTATCAGCTCATCGACTGGCAACGCCAAAAGGTAGCAGGACCGTCCCTCACGACTGTGCAGTTCGAATACGGTCCAGCCAATTCGCGTCTGAAGCAAGTTCAGACCCGCCAAGACCTTTCGGGGGAGGGCGATCAGGTTACGACGACGTATTATTGGGGGAGCTTCAAGGAGATTTCTACTCTCAAGGATGGAGTCCGTACTACCAAATACCGCCATTCTATTGGAGGGTTTGCCATGAAGGAGTATTCTATTGAGGGGGCTACAGGGTCACGAGGGCCTCCGTCTGAGTGTGAGACCAAGTATTTCATCAAGGATCATTTAGGTTCTACTTCTGTGGTTCTGAGTCGTGCAGATCATACCGTAGACTCGCTCACGATTAAGGAGCGCCTCTCATACGATGCCTGGGGACGCGCTCGGGAGATGAAGGGCTGGCAGTCCCCCGCATCCAATACCACCCTTACCGCTCAGGAGACCACTCGAGGGTTTACGGGGCATGAGATGTTAGACAGTATCGGACTCGTCCATATGAATGGGCGCCTCTATGATGCCGAGATTGGCCGCTTTATCTCGGCAGATCCCGCGATCCAAGAGCCTGATAATAGCCAGAACTTTAACCGTTACAGCTATGTTCTTAACAACCCTCTTTCCTATACTGACCCTTCGGGCTATTTCTTTAAGTCGCTCTTTAAGGCTGTTAAGAAAGTATTCAAGGCTGTTGGGGCTATTCTGGCGCCTCTCGTCAAATATGGAAAAAAAGTCGCAAGATGGGTGAAGAAAAATTGGCGTATAATAGCGACAGCTGCTTTCACACTATTAGCTGCCGTGACATTTGTAGGGATTGGTTTAGCTGCTGGAGCTCTTATAGGTCCTGGTGGAGTTCTTGGTTCCGCATTAGCAGGAGCCGCTTCAGGCGCTTTCAATGCCGCCATTAATGGAGGGGATATAGGTGACATTATTAAAGGGGCTGTTGTCGGAGGGGTTTCAGCAGCTATCACAGCAGGAGTCTTATCGCAGTTAAGTTACACTGGATCTCTTGGCAGTTCTGTAGCGAAGTCCTTCGGAGGTGGTTTAGCTGGTGAGATGGCTCAGCGCACAGCTCACATTGTCGCTCATGGTGTGTTAGGTGGAGTGAGAAATGTTGTTATGGGTGGTAAGTTTAAAGATGGCTTTATCTCAGCAGGTCTTGCCAAAGGCGTTTCAACTTATACCATTATCGGAGATTTAGGAGGAACATTTGATGGTCCAGGAATTGGAGATGTCGCGGCTAGAACCGCAATCGCAGGAGTTGTTGGAGGCACAACTTCAGCTCTTTCAGGTGGAGATTTCGCAAACGGTGCCTACACCGCTGCGTTTCAGCATTTGTTTAATCAGGAAGCCAAAAATTTGATTCGACCCGAAAAATTTAAATTAATGATTAGAACAGTAATTAGAAAGCCGTTTATACAATC
>WTJZ01000152.1 GCA_011524615.1 Akkermansiaceae bacterium
CTATTGACGACCTGTGTGAGAGCACCTCCTCCACTGCGACTCCCTTGCCCTAGGTTAAAGGTCACCGTATATGTGTCAGATGGCTCGGTGGTACTTGTTCTGAAGGTATGACGACGGATGAAGTCAAAGAGGAATTGCTCGTTTGCATCGACTTTTGGCCCGTGACTGTGCCCCTTGTCTTCGACCAAAACTGTGATATCCCCACCCAGAGCAGTATAGGCGGCCTTCATTCGCGCATCATTTTCCTCATATATCACCGCATGATCTGATGATCCGCAGATACTCAGAATAGGCACCCCATCAGCAGCCAAGGGCTCTAATTGGTGAATCGGGCTACCTGCTGATTTCAGATACTCTACACCTTGTTCCAATGAAGTGATTTCATCGTAGGCGTCTACATAGAGTTGATAGGAAGCGGCCGAACCAGGCCCTGAATACGTTTGACCGGATGCATACTCGATGTGACCTGCATATGTCGCTCCCGCGGGCCAAGCCAGTGCATCGGCACAGGCATTGTCCATATAGATACTCTCGATCAACTGGGGATATTCATTGGCAAAGGCAAAGACCATAAAGGCCCCTCGACTCATGCAGGAAGCAGAGAAGGTCGGAGCAAAATCGAACTCGTTCACGAGGTAATCATAGACCGCCTTCACCTTCGCATTCCCACTAGGGTGGCCGGGAATACTACCGTACACATTCACCACATAATACCCTTCATCAACTAAGGTAAAGTCTCGCACCATCGACTGTCCTGTATTGGAACTGTAGAAGATGTTCCGCCACATCCATGGCTTCTTCCCAGATGAGTGCACCACGCCCTCCTTCGGGGGAGTCACAGTAAAGCTATAGCTCGTCCCCGGAACGGTCATCGTATAGTCTCGATAACTATTATTGAATTGGTTCACCGTTTTGACTCCTGGGAAAAGTGTCGGCTCGTTATCCGTACCATCCAATACGAGCGTCTCCTCAATCGCCCCCGCCCATGTCGTCCCCAAAATGGTGTTACCATTCCCGTTCACGTTAAAGTGATCACTCATCATCGCATTCGCAAAGTCGGCGTCCAGTGGGGTGTAGGGATCAATGAAGGCGATCTCCTTGCCTTGTGCGAGATAACTCGTGACAACATTCTGAACCACCTCATTATAAATCACGGTATCCGTACGTTGAGCCTCAATAACCCGGTTGGGTGGCACTGTGGAGAGGAACAGCTTAGGAGTACCAATATTGGGCAAGGCGTAGATAGCGTCCACCAAACTCGTGAGCTGACTAGAGGTATTATCAATATTCCCATTAGCAACATCATTCGACCCCACCATGAGTAAGATTGTATCTGGCTTATTGTTGGCTAGACGACCTTGATTCCAGTATGTGGCTACTGAATTCCTCAAGCTTGACAACGTCGCTCCATTGACCGCCGAGTGGTAAGTGTAGTTATTACCAGAGAGCCCCTCGGTATTCGTATTGGTGTGCCCCGTGAAGCTAAAGTTGAACCCGGCTTGTGAGAGCTGATCATAGAGCACACTTCTCGCAGAACTCGTCGCATCCCCATCGTGACTCCCTTGCATCATTTGATCCCCTATCATCCAGATCTTCCCGAGGTTGGTATCTAGGAAAGAAATACGCTCCGCATCTGCAATGCCTGATTGCGTAAACACTACCGTTCGACTCGCGTTCAAAATCTCTACCTTCATGTTAGCAAGAGACTTGGTAGACTCGTAGATGATCATTTTATCGATGGGATATGTCGCTCCCAGATCAACTTCCCACCACGGGTTTGTCTCATTAGTGGTATACGACCCCGTCGAACGGTCTCTACCGAGGTCAACCGCCACACTTGCATCATACTTCGCTATCGTGGAGAAGTCACTCGATTGACTTGCGGGTTTACTCAGGGCTACGTTTTCGCCATTCGAGTATACTTCCACTTCCGCTAATCGGAGAGGCTTATTGGTCGCCTCTAGTGAGACTCTCACATACCGACCTGAGGTGACCCCCATCGGGTATGAGCTATTCAGAGACGTTGTATTCGTTGTCACCGCTGAGTATTGCGCCGTAACGCTTAGGTCCGAGGTCACTTGTGTAAAACTCGTGCTCCAACCGCTGAATGTATAGCCTGATGGCGCAGACACTGTAGGTGCGGTAGCTGCCCCCCCTGTACTCACGGTCTGCGTCAACGCTCCACCACCAGTGCGACTCCCGCTTCCTAGATTAAAGTTCACGGTATGGGTCGTTTCCGGCACACTCGTCCCCCCTGAGAGCGTCGTCACCGCAGCATTCGGAAGATTCTGTGACACATGAACGGCATTATGTCCTGCGTCTAGAATCGTCACTGAGAAATCTGTTAAGCGCGTCGCATTATTGCCGGTCACATTGGTAA
>WTJZ01000108.1 GCA_011524615.1 Akkermansiaceae bacterium
TAGACGCTCTCAAGCTCATCGGCGTCAGTGGCCTCCCTGCCGGCCTCAAGGGGAAAGAATTCTACAAAGGCTCCTATTCACAACGCTCGTACGAAGACCTTCGGGACGGAAAAACCTACACTAAACTCTCTCACTAACTTACCTTATGACAGCCTTTAAAACTCTCCTAGCAGTTCTTTACCTACTACTTTTACCATTAACGCTCCAGGCGGAAAAACCGAACATCCTCTGGATCATTTCAGAGGATAATAGCACCTACCTCGGGTGTTATGGAGATCCAAACGCGAATACCCCTCACTTAGACGCTCTCGCAGCTAAGGGGATGCGCTATACTAATTGCTTTGCCAATGCACCGGTCTGCGCCCCCGCTCGTTCTACCTTATTCCTAGGTATGCATGCCACTTCTGCCGGGACGTACCACATGCGGAGCAGATACTTAGTCCCCAAGTACATCACACCATACTTCACCCACCTGAAAGATGCGGGGTACTTCACCACTAATGGGAAATCTGATATCAATACGAATACCCATAATATCAACCGAATGGTCGATGCGAAAAGTGTCCCTAAACAATATCTCGGAAGACCTGATAAGTCTAAGCCCTTTGTCGCAGTGCATAACATGATGCAGTCGCACGAATCTGGGATCTTCGTCAGCCACCCGAAAAGAACGATCCGTAACCCCACTCCCGGGAAAAAGCTCGAACACCCGCTCACCATCCCCGCATATCAGGTCGACAACGCAGAAACCCGTCTCGACTGGGCGCGTATCTATACGCAGATCGACAACCTTGATAAGGGGATCGGCCAAATTCTCAATTCCTTAGAGAAAAGCGGTGAAGCAGAGAATACGATCATCCTCTACTGCTCTGATCACGCAGGTATCATGATTCGCTCTAAGCGATACCTCTTTGACTCCGGGACTCGTGTCCCCATGATTGCCTATTTCCCAAAAAAGTGGGAACACCTTGCCCCAAAAGGGTATGCTCCCGGTGCGGTATCGGACCGTCTCGTTGACTTCACAGATATCCCGAAGACGATCTTAACCCTTGCTGGTGCAGAAGTACCGAAACACTTTGTTGGGAAGGCGTTTGCTGGAAAAGAAGAGCCTGCTAAGGAAAAGATCCTCCTATTCTCTGGGCGCTTTGATGAATGTCCTGATAATTCACGCGCCCTCACTGACGGTCGTTATAAATACTTACGTAACTATGAGTCGGATAGACAGCTCAATCAACTCGAGTCGTATTGCTTTAACCAGATCTCTCAACAAACGCAATATAAGGTGCACCAGGCTGGCAAAACGAATGAAGCCCAAGCATCTGTCTATGATACTCAGCCGGTCGAGGCCTTCTTTGACACACAGGCTGACCCGCACGAGGTGCAAAACCTGATCAACTCTTCAGAGCACCAAGAACTCATCGCGCAGTTCCGTTCCGAACTCGATCAATACATCATTAAGACGCATGACCTTGGTTTCATTCCGGAGCCACTCATCGCTGAGATTGATCAATCCACTACCGTTTACGAATGGGCGCAATCTCAGGAGAACTACCCACTGCCGGAGATCCTAGCACTCGCTAATACGACCGGACAATCAGACGCTCAAGCACTCGAACGCTTCACAAACGCCCTCTCGAACTCCAACCGCATCATCAGATTCTGGGGTGCTCTCGGTCTCCGAGTCGCTGGGGACAAGGCCTCGGGGACACAAGACCTACTCAAGAAGGCCCTCAAGGACTCCGACGCATCGGTCCGTATCGTGGCGGCCTGTACTCTCGGGCAATTCGGAATGAATCAGACTGATTTTCTCCTCAATGAAGCAAAAATCGCCACGACAGATGCTCATGCCAACTGGGCTCTTGACGCTCTCAAGCTCATCGGCGTCAGCGAACTCCCTGACGGCCTCGAGGATCAGGACTTCATCAAAGGTTCCTACTCACAACGCTCGTATGAGGACCTTCGGGACGGAAAAACCTACACTAAACTCGCAAATTAAATTATGAACTTCGGAATTATCGGATCAGGTATGATCGCTCGCTTTCACGCAGAGGCGATCCAGGCTATGTCGAACGGCACTCTTAAGGGAATTGCCGGGCGATCGCTCAATAAAACACAAACACTCGCGAACGAATTCTCATGCGATGCCTATGACTCTATCGAGGCTCTCCTAGCAGACCCTGAGATCGAGATCGTCACCATCGCTACCGTCTCTGGTGCACACCTAGAGCCCGCTATCGCAGCCGCTCAAGCAGGTAAGCATATCATCTGTGAAAAACCACTAGAGGTCACTACAGAGAAAATCGATGAAATGTTGAAAGTATGTGCAGAGCATAATGTCACCTGTGCCGGTATCTTTAACCGAAGATT
>WTJZ01000068.1:0-3870 GCA_011524615.1 Akkermansiaceae bacterium
AGTACCCAGGAGAGGATGATGAAGACGATTTCGACGCCGACTTGGAGCTTGAGCCACCACCAGAGAGCGAGGATGGCCAGTGAGCAGTGTGCGCCCATCATGAACATGATGCGCTTATACATACTACCACCGAGACGGACCGCCAGTGTGCGCTTCCCTGTAGAGGCGTCTTCTTGCTCATCGCGGAGATTATTGATCGAGATGAGGAAGCACGAGAGCCAGCCGATGATCGCTCCGAGGAGGGCAGACTGGGCAGACCATTCTCCCGTCTGGACGAAGTAAGTCCCCATCGTCGCCACGAGGCCAAAGAAGAGAAAGACGAAAAGCTCTCCCAAGGCTCGATACGCTAATGGCACGGGGCCACCCGTATATCCATAAGAGAGGTAGAGGGATGGAATCCCGATCGCTATAATAGGCCAGCCTCGCTCTAGAATGAGGACGATCGCACAGAGTGATGCTAAGCCGAGAAAGATGCCCGCCCATGTAAAGACGGTCTTGGTCGAAACCATGCCGCTGGCTGTCACCCTGACAGGCCCGAGGCGCGCCTCGGTATCAGAGCCTTTTTGCGCATCGATCGCGTCATTAAAGAGGTTCGTCGCGATCTGAATGCAGATGGCCGCTCCCAATGTCGCTAACATCAGACTCACCGACCACTCTCCCTGCATATGATAGGCCAGTGCACTCCCCAGCCATACTGGTACGATAGCGGCAGGCAGGGTCTTAGGTCGAGCGGCAAGGAGCAGGGCTTTCATACCGCTTACGTACGCCCCTCTTCAGAAAACTGCAACGCCATTTTCACTGCGACAGAACATTACTACAGGCTCAGTTCACCGCTCTAGATAGATCTCATGATCGCGTCACTCTCCCGCACAGCGGCATCAGCCTTACCATTCAGGCCTCATCTATCTTATTGGCTCACCCCACCTAGACCGCCTGACCATCCCACCTTTTTAGCGTCCTTCCGCGCTTTTTCGCGGTTAAATCCTCATCCCGTCCGAACTCTCCAGAACCCAAAAGCAGATCATGGGATAATCTCAGAAATATCTTGCTCGCCCACAGGGGATCTCTAATTGTAGCCCCTATGGCAGGAGGCAAGCTCACCCCAATGATGGCACAGTACCAACGGATTCGTCGTTCGCTACCAGATGACGTACTCCTCTTTTTCCGCTTGGGGGACTTCTATGAGCTGTTCTTCGAGGATGCTAAGGAAGCAGCCTCTATTCTCAATGTCGCACTCACCAAGCGTCATGACGTCCCTATGTGCGGCGTCCCACACCATGCGGCCCAAGGGTATATGGCCAAGCTCGTAACGGCTAACAAACGCGTCGCCATCGCAGAGCAAACCTCTGAACCGCAAGCTGGCAAAATCGTCGAGCGAGAGGTCACCCAAATCATCTCCGCCGGCACCATCGATGACCTCACCCTCCTCGATGATAAGAAGCCGAATTACCTCGTCTCCTGCTTCCTCATCAAGAATACATGGGGGCTCGCCTGTGTAGACCATACCACGGGCCAGTTCACCGTCGCAGAGTTCCCCGACCTAGAGCAGATGCGCGATGAGATCGTCCGCCTGCGTCCATCAGAACTCCTCCTCCCCGATGGTAAGTTCGCCGAGCCAGACCATCCAGACTTCGCCGCACTCTCTAGCCTAACATACGCCCAGCCATACGACTCGTACGCCTTTATCCAGGAGGAGGCTGAGAGCTTACTCAAGGAGAACTTCCATGTCTCCTCACTCGCTGGTTTCGGATGTGAGAACATGCCTGCTGCCATCTCCGCCGCTGGAGCCATCCTCCATTACCTCAAGTACCAACTCCGCCGAAACTGTAGCCACCTACAGGGCATCTCTGTGCGTGAGACGCGTGACTTCGTCCTCATCGATGCCGCCTCTCAGGCCAACCTCGACCTCACCGACTCTAAGTCAGGACGCGCGCACTCCCTCCTCGGAGCGCTCGATGCGACCACCACCCCGATGGGCGCACGTCTCCTCCGCGACTGGATCCTCCACCCTCTCCGTGATCGAGAGACTCTCATCCAACGCCAGAACATCATCGCGGCCTTCCTCGATGAACCCTACCTCCTCTCAAAGACCCGCGAATCACTCAAGGGCGTACGTGACATGGAGCGTACACTCGGTCGCCTCAGCCAAGGCAGTGGCAATGCTCGTGACGTCCTCGCCCTGAGCACCTCTCTGGAGCGTCTACCGGGACTCAAGGAGGATCTCAAAGCCCTCCCTAATGACCTCATCAAGGAAGACGGCCCGAGCCTCATCAGCCACATTAGAGAGTCGATCCACGACTTCACCGAGCTCACCGCCACCCTGACCCGAGCCATGTCAGAGGAGCCACCTGCCGGACTCAAGGACGGAGGCTTGATCGCGGATGGGTATTCCTCAGAGCTCGATGACCTCCGCGATGTCGCGCGCAACGGTAAGCAACTCATCGCCGAACTACAGGAAAAGGAACGCGCCGCCACTGGCATCGACTCGCTCAAGATCAAGTTCAACAACGTCTTCGGGTACTTCCTAGAGGTCACCAAGACCAATGTCTCCAAAGTCCCCGAGCACTATCAGCGTAAGCAAACGATGGCTAATGCCGAGCGCTACATCACTCCCGAGCTCAAGGAACTCGAGAATAAGGTCCTCGGCTCAGATGAACGCTCCAAGCAACTAGAATACGAGCTCTTCCTAGAACTCCGAAATCAAGTCTGCGAGCACCTCGTCGCGCTCCAACAAACCTCTGCCGCCCTGGCTCAGATCGATGTCCTCCTAGGCCTCGCCGAGACCGCCCAGCGCCATAACCATGTGCGCCCGCTCCTCTTGGACCAATCCAAAGAACTCACCATCATCAGCGGTCGCCACCCCGTCCTAGAGCAGACCCTCATCGATGAACAGTTCATCCCAAATGATGCGCAACTGGATCAAGACACGAACCGACTCGTCATCCTAACAGGCCCTAACATGGCAGGTAAGTCGACCTACATCCGACAGGTCGCCCTCATCACCCTCATGGCTCAGATCGGCGCCTTTGTTCCTGCGGACTCCGCCACCATCGGGCTCGTCGACCGCATCTTCTGCCGCGTCGGAGCTAGTGATGACCTCACTAAGGGGCACTCCACCTTCATGGTCGAGATGACCGAGACCGCTCTAATCGTCAATAATGCCACCGAGCACTCCCTCGTCATCCTCGACGAGATCGGACGAGGTACCGCCACCTTTGACGGACTCTCCATCGCCTGGGCTGTGGCGGAGCACCTCCATGACACCGTCGGATGCCGTACCCTCTTTGCGACTCATTACCACGAGCTCACCGACCTCGCGACCAGCGAGGGCTACAGTGCCGTAGCCAACTATCACGTCGCCGTCCGCGAGTGGAATGATGACATCATCTTCCTCCGACAGATCGTCGCTGGCCCAGCGGATAAGTCCTACGGTATCGCTGTCGCCAAGCTCGCAGGCCTGCCCGCCTCCATCCTAGAGCGCGCTAATGGCATCCTCACCGAGCTAGAGACGCATTCCGCCAAACCGATCACAGAGCCCACCGAGCACTCCCCTGTCGTACAAGAAGACAGCGCCCCGACAGCGAAACCTGCCAAAAAAGCAGCTAAGAAGAAAACCCCAAAGGCCAATAAAGCCGTCTCTCCTAGTCCTCAACTCGACCTCTTTTAAGCTCCATCAAGAAGGAGTCTAGAGCCTCAAGTCGTGACTTCAATAATCAGGCGGTGCAACACCATATGGTGATCCGCCGCAGTGGTCACCAGTGCACGGTCTGCCTTGAGACAGGCATCTAGGTTGGCTCGCAACTTGTCGAGACTATGTCTACTCGCGGCGACTGCGCAGTTCCCTAGCGCCCAGGTACTGATATTCCCATC
>WTJZ01000068.1:3970-8160 GCA_011524615.1 Akkermansiaceae bacterium
ATCATCGTCTGCACTGCCTCGATCGTCACATGTGACTCTGGAGACAGGTAGAGACTGAGCTTCTCTAGCTCATTCGATATCTGACGAGTGTCCTCCCCAGCCTGCTGGACGAAGAGATCGAGCGCATCCTCATCAAAGGTCAACCCTATTTCCTGCCCCTTGCGCACCACGAGGCTCGCGACCTGATCCTCCCAGCCATCCTTAGAGACATCGATCTTATCAAACACGAGGAGCTCGACCTCCTTCTTGAGATACTTAAAGAAGGCACGCCTCTTATCAATCGCCGACGCACTGATCAAAAACCGAATATTAGGATCCAGCCCCGCCTTCATTACCGCATGCAGAGCTTCCACTGCCTCCTTGGTCCGTTCTGATCCACCCGTCCTATCATCTCCTAAGAAGTTCGCCCCCTTGAGCCAGACGATCTTACCACCAAAAAACGGCAAGGTCTGCACCGCCTGCAATGTATTCGCTATGATGTCACAAGCATGATCTGTGTTATCTGCCTGCCCCTCGATCAGATCATTACCAAAGTCATCCGAGCCCTCAGGCTTCATCGCATTAAAGCGCTTCAATGCCTCCTCCGCCACTCGGCCTTCATCGGTTCCTATTACTGCACAGATCTGAGACATACAAAAAAAATTTGGCCACAAGCTAGACCGCCTGTGACCAAATACCAAGAAAAATGAAGGGATTCGATTAGCCTTCCTTAGAAACAAATCCAGCAAAGAACCAGATCAGTCCGAGGATGGACAGGACAACCCCACCAGCCATCATGCCGATAAACGAGCCTGCGCTCGCTGGCTCACGACCTTCCTCTAGGATCAATACTTGATCAAAGTCTAAGTCTGGGAAGCTCCCTTGTAAGAGATTTAGCTCTTCCCCATCGAGTGACTCGATCTTGTTGATGAAGATACCCTGAGCAGTCTCATCCTGGAGATACTCATATGGGAGATCCGCCACAGTCTCATAACGCTTCGACTTCAGTAAGACCGTGAACTCGTTTAGCTTCGGATACTCAGACTCAGGCACTTCCTCACCCTCTGGATACTTGTTAAGCACTTCGATGAACTTATTGATGAAGGGATGATTCTCTGACACGAGTGGTGTGTACGTGTAGTCAACCTTAGTCGTCTCCTTGATCTCCTGTGAGTACTTACTGGTCGTACAGTAATAGATGAGCTCATCGGTAACTCCGATGTACTCACTGAGGATCACGTGTGCATTGTCGACCTCTACCCCTTGCTCGATCGCCTCTAGTGTGAGTGCTGCTGGCTCAGCATCTGCACCTTGCGCTAATCTCATCTCCTGGAAGCCCATAAAGGCTAATACTGCACCACCTATTAATATAGCTAATTTAAGTCTCCACATAGTAATAATTGTGTTTCGGTGCGGACGCTGACAGAGCGACCCGATTAGTCAATAAAAAATAAGATCGTTAATCTCAGACTTGCTTTTTATACCGAATCAATTATTCACCACACAACCATAATCAGCATGAGCATTCCCTACCCAGCACCACCACTCCATGTACCAAAGGGACTTTCCTCCGAGAGCAAGGCCTTTAAGCGCAACGTAAATCTCGCGCTCCTCTCCCTCAGTCTCTTCTGTCTGATCTACCTCCTTTTGACCGGTTGGTTCTGCTACACGGCGTACTTAAAGATTCAGTTCGTCATGACCCATGATGACTTCCCCTTTTCCGACCTCTTCATCGCGGGTGTCTCTGTCGTCCTCAGCCTCTTCATGCTCAAGTCCCTCTTCATCTTCCAAAGAGGGGAGCAATCAAAGGACTACGAGATCACCCGAGAGCAACAACCAGAGCTTTTCACCTTCATCGAGCAACTCGCCAAGGATACCAAGGCTCCTAAACCTCACAAGGTCTACCTCAGCCATGAGGTCAATGCCGCCGTCTTCTATGACCTCTCCCTCCTCAACATGATCTTCCCGAGCCGTAAGAACCTCATCATCGGCCTCGGTCTCGTCAATGTCCTCAATCTCAGTGAACTCAAGGCCGTCCTCGCCCACGAGTTCGGTCACTTCGCACAAGGCTCAATGGCGATTGGCCGCTGGGTGTGGAACCTCCAGATGATCGCACGTCAGCTCATCTACCACCGCGACTGGCTGGACAAGGGGCTCGATGTCATCTCCGGCATCGACATCAGGATCGCTTGGATCGGCTGGCTCCTCCGTATCATCATCTGGTCCATCCGCTCCTGTCTCGACACCATCTTCTCCTGGGTCGTCATCGCAGAGCGAGCTCTCTCTCGTGAGATGGAGTACCAAGCCGACCTCGTCGCGGTAGAGGTCTCCGGTAGTGATGCTCTCATCCACGCCCTCCATAAGCTCCGCGCCGCAGATGAGGCGAATGCAGAGGCCCTCGGTGTCGCCCAACGCCACTTCCGTGACAATACCGCGCTCGATAATCTCTTCCCCGTTCAGTCTAAGGTCCTCGCCCTCCATCGCCAGATCCTCAATGATGCCGAATACGGAGTCTCTCCAGTCCTCCCCGCAGAATCACCTGAGTCACACCGCGTCTTCACGCCTGAGATCGGCCAACCCCCACAAATGTGGGCCACGCACCCACACAGCCACCTCCGTGAGGAAAATGCGAAGAAGCTCTACATCCCATGCGAGATCGATACCCGCAGCGCCTGGACCATCTTCCGCGAGCCTCAGTCTCTCGGACAGAGCCTCACCCAACACCTCCTCACTAAGGTCGGGCTAGAGAAAGAAAAGACCATCACCATCGATCAGGTCTCCCAAGACCTAGATGAGCGCTATAATAAGTCCTTCTACAACCCTCGCTACCGAGGTGCCTTCCTCGCACGCTCGATCGTCAGAGGAGTCGAGTCCGCCCACCAACTCATCGCTCAAGAAGTCCCAGAAGCGGCGCAATACCTCGGCAACCTCTATCCAGAATCTCTAGAGGATGACATCGAGAGTCTCAAGAACTATAACAAGGAGATCGACCAACTAGAGGCCATCAAAGACGGCTTCCTCGTCCCTCAAGACGGAGTCATCAGGTACCGAGAAGGCGCGATCAAGAAGAAACAAATCCCTACCGCCATCGAGGAACTCAGCAAGGAACGAGACGAACTCACAGCCAAGATCGACCAACACGATCTCCTCTGCCGTACCGTCTACCACTCGATCGCTCTCCAGCACCTCCCTGACTCTCAAGTCGCAGAGTATCACCGCTACCTCCTCTCTCTCCACCACTACGCCGAGCACACTCAGGCAAACCTCCTCGACCTCAATAACATCGTCGAAAACACCTACGCCATCATCGTCGCTGACGGCAATGTCAGCAGTGGTGAGCTGAAGCGCCTCATCAAGGACTGTAATGCTCTCTACAGTGCTCTGAGCAAGGTCTACAAGGATGCTCAGACGCTCACACTTGACGAGGCCACCAGAGCAGAACTCGACGTCCCCTCATGGCAAGAATGCCTCGGAGAGTTCACCCTCCCTGCCCCTAATCAGAATAATATTCAAGACTGGCTCCAGGCCCTAGACGGATGGCTCTCTGGTGCCGCAGGTCCACTCTCTGCGATCGCTAATATCTCTCTAGAACTCCTCCTCCGTACCGAGGAGAGCCTCCACCAATACATCACTACAGGCTCCCCCCCTGCAGCGGTTCCAGCGATTGGTACTATCCCAGAGCAATACGCCACCCTCCTCTCAGGACAAGAACGCCCAATCCAGAAGAAGCTCAACTGGTGGGATAGCTTCCAGACCGCCACTGGACTCTTCCCCACGATCATGCGCTTCCTCGTCTCATCCTCCATCGTGGCCGCCATCATCTGGGCCAGCATCTCGAACTTTAATGCTGTCTAACTCCACGCCCTATATGCAACCCCAAGGTCACAAGACGGCACTCATTGGTATTACCTCATTAGCCATATCGATCTTAGGGTTCATTTCCTGGATGATCGCTCTCATGTACCAATCCCCCGTGACTCAAGAGAACGAGGCAATGGGGCTCGTCACTTATGAAATAAGTTGCAGCGTCATCCCTATACTGAGCGCTATGATCTCAGCGCTCCTAGGCATTACCTGTATTCTCATCGCGTTTTGGTATTATCAGAATAGAGAGATGTGGTTTTTCGGGTGGTCCATGATATTGAGCATTTTCATTCTCCCTATTGGCCTGCTCGTACTCGTCCCCTTCGTTCTCAAAAGACGTGAATTCC
>WTJZ01000231.1 GCA_011524615.1 Akkermansiaceae bacterium
TCGGCTTAGGGATCGCAGGGAACCAAGCGGGTCACTTGAGTCAGGCTGGAGAGGCGGGTGACTTTACAGACGTGGTGGCGGAGGAGAATGCTCCTAAGGGGATGTTTCCGTGGTATATTCCTGGGCATGAGAGCTTTTTGAGTACTAATCCGGTGTCTTCCTCTACCGTGACGAGTAAGGAGGGAGACCCTATTCAGCCTGAGCCCGAGATCGGTCTCGTGGTGGAGTTTCATTATGCTGAGGGGGACGTAGTAGAGAGCCTCTCAGTACGAGGTTTCTCCGCCTTTAATGATTTTTCACGCCGCATCCCTGCGCCTAAGATCAGTCTGAAGAAGAACTGGGGGCCGGCCTCACAGGGTTTAGCAGATAAGATCTTACCGGTAGAAGACTTTCACCTCAGTGGGGGACTCATTGATCAGTTCCGTCTCGGATGTTATGTCGTGCGCTCTGGAGAGTTACTCCAATACGGGGAGGATACCGCCGTGTCGGATTACTGCTACTTTAACCAAAAGTTAGTCGACTGGATCATACACCAAATTAATACGCAACAAGATGTAGGACCGCTGGAACAGATCGGAGCAATGGTTAACCAAGTGCGCCCCTCCTTTGCGGTTATTGGGATTGGCGCGACCTGTTACACGGAGTTTGGTAATAGTGCGGAGCGATTTGTGCAGGTAGGGGATGAGGTGATTGTAGTGGCTTATGATCAGAGACAGTTGACTCAAGATCAGGTCGAGGAGCAGTTACGTACAGGTGCTGAGCTAGAGGGGGCGCTCGTTCTACGTCAAACGGTTTCTTAATCAGGGAGACCGAGCAGGGCGGGGAGACCGCTCTGTGCTTATGAGCCTCCAGTGACACCAGAGAGGGGGGAATGGATCAGATCCCCTGCTGGCGAATTGTTAGCCTGCTCATTTTTACAGATCGTAATACAGTTTTAGAGTTGCGATGGGGGTGGGATAGGTGCATGAAGACGGGTATGTCAGAACAGTCAGATCTAAAAGCCGTCGGAGAACCGATCAAGATCGAGTCCATCTTCGTCCGTCATCGTAATGTCTTAGCTGTACGAGGATCGTTCTCAGATCTCTTCGCAGACTATTACGTGCACCTCATGGATCATAAGATCAAGTATGAGGAGCGTCTGGATACGATGCTGAAGAACTCTCTCGCGACCCTTACCTTACACCTTGTCGCACGACCATGGCGTGAGACGATCGCGTGGACTGTGAACATGCGCGCTCCTCGTATCAACCTCTTTGTGACTGGAGGGAGTCTGAATGAATTTATTACCGGACGGATCTTCACTGAGGACGTACGTGAACCAGATAGAAACCTCCTCTACTCTCAGACGCTTGCGACCGCAGGTGCCGAGGCTCGTACCTCGATGATCGAGGTCGAAGGGGGATGCCCGACCGAGTGGATCGAGCACTATTATGAGCAATCTGAACAGCGTCCAGGTAAGTGCTTTGAACTGCCAAATGAGGAGTTCATCCTCTTTGCCGCGCAGCCAGATTATGATCAAGAATGGTTTGACAGCCTCAATGAGGAGAAGGCTCTGACCTTCCTGAAGGACGAGGAGACCAAGGTACTAGAGACACGTAAGTTCCGCTTCCACTGTGGATGTAGTGTGGATAAGATCTTGCCAGCTCTCGCAGGGTATAAGGATAAGCCGGAAGAACTCTTCCAAGGAGATGCGGCGATCAAAGTTCAGTGCCCACGCTGTGCGGCCTCATACGAGATCACACAGGAGCAGTATATCGAATTTAATAACAGAGAGGACTAATGAAATACGACTTTGACACGCCTATTACGCGTAGAGGAACCGGATCGCTTAAGTGGGATCGCCGTGCAGATCTGGATCCGTTCTGGGTCGCTGACCTCGACTTTGTCTCGCCACCAGAGGTCGTGGCTGCGATCAATGAGAGAGTGCAGCACGGAGTGTTTGGCTACGCCGTTCCTCATGACGGGCTGAATGAGGCTATCTTGGACTATCTCGCGACTAAGCATGCGACTCAGGCAAAGGTAGAAGACATCATTCACCTAGGAGGACTCGTCCCAGCACTATCACTCGCGGCACGCGCCTTTGCTAAGCCTGGACAGGCGCTCATGACCTGTGGTCCGATCTACCCACCGTTCCTAGGGGTGCACAATGACGCAGAACTAGAGCTGATCTCGGTAGATCACACCATTTCAGATGGCGTGGGCGGATTTGACTGGGATGCGATGGAGGCTGCCGTGACATCTGAGACCCGACTCTTCTTGCTCTGTAATCCACAGAACCCGCTAGGCCGTGTCTTCCCGGAGAGTGATATCATCAAGGTGGCAGAATTCTGTGAGAGACATGACCTCATTCTCGTCTC
>WTJZ01000142.1 GCA_011524615.1 Akkermansiaceae bacterium
GCAGTAAAGTTCGCATGCCCCATCTTACGCTTAGCCTTAGCATCCATCTTACCATAGAGATGGAGTGTAGCACCTGGGGTAGCTAACAGAGAAGACCAGTCTGGCTGCTCGGTAGCTTGTGGCCATAGATCACCTAGTAGGTTTAACATTACGACAGGCTTGAGTAACTCAGTACTCCCGAGAGGCAATCCTACCACCGCTCGGAGCTGCTGCTCGAACTGAGAGGTCGCACATGCGTCTAGAGTATGATGCCCTGAATTATGAGGTCTCGGAGCCATCTCATTAACGAGTAAGTTCCCTTCTTGATCCATGAAGAACTCTACCCCTATCACTCCGACATACTCAAGAGCCACGACGACACTGATAGCCATCTCACGAGCCTGTTGCAACAAGTCTTCCGAGATCCTCGCAGGCACGATAGACGTATGCAAGATATGATGTCGATGCTCATTCTCGGCTGGGTCATAGGTCACGACCTCACCATCGATTCCTCGCACGACCATCACAGAGAACTCCCCTGCGAGATCGATCTTCTTCTCCACAATAGCACGGGCACCTTCAAAGTCTTTCCACGCCTCTTCGGATGATATTCTATCCTCTACTGGCAGAGCGAGCTGTCCCTTACCATCATAGCCGAATTGAGCGGTCTTGATGATCACATCCCCCTCAATCTCCTGGAGAGCTGCGTCTAACTGATCAGCGGACTCCACGATCCTAAAGTCGGCGGTCGTGATACCATGATCACGTAAGAATGTCTTTTCCAGTTCTCTATCTTGGCAAATTGATATCGCCTTAGCTCCTGGACGTACTGGAATATGCTCTGCGATACGTTCGACCAGTTCCTTAGGAATATTCTCAAACTCAACTGTCGCTAGATCACAACGCTGAACGAATTCTTGAAAGCCCTGCTCATCATCAAAGCTTGATGTAATGACATGATCAGCCAGCCGTTCTGCACCAGACTGATCACCACCCGTCCACTGGAGAATTTGATACCCCATACGGCGCGCCTCTAGTGCCAGCATACGTCCCAGCTGACCTCCTCCTAGTACACCTACGCAGAGCTCTTTCATCATCTTAGCCTTCCAGTTCTCCCATCTGTGGTAGATCACCTGCCTCTACTTTAGCACGCTGAGTCTCACGAAACTCAACCAACTTAGCCATGAGAGCCTCATCCTCGACAGCGAGTTGCGCAATCGCAAAGAGAGCAGCATTAATCGCACCTGCCTTACCGATCGCAAATGTAGCGGTCGGAATACCCGCAGGCATCTGAACAATAGATAATAGAGAATCAACTCCATTGAGCGTACGCGACTGTACGGGAACCCCGAGTACAGGAATAGGTGTCATGGCAGCACACATGCCTGGTAAGTGCGCGGCACCTCCAGCACCTGCGATAATACACTTGAGCCCACGCTCGCTTGCTGTCTCAGCATAATCATAGAGACGCTTAGGAGTACGGTGAGCGCTCACAACCTTACTTTCCCAGGAAACACCAAAGTCACTTAAGGTCTTGGCGGTATGTTCCAGAGTAGGCCAATCTGATTGACTACCCATAATGATTCCTACTTTTGGTGTTGACGTGCTCATAATGAAAATTTGAGAGGAGCAAGCAAAGCCTGAAATCTAGGTCTTTGACCAGCATAATCTGAATAATCTCAAATAAAATCAATTTAACACTTGCATAATAATTTTTTATAGGCACTCTTCGCAGTCCTTATGGCAAGAAAAGCTTGGATCGAAAGAAATAAAAAGAAGGCTAAAGTTGTAGCGCGTTACGCAGAACTCCGTGCACAACTTAAGAAAGACAAAGATTACGAAGGTCTCTCAATGCTTCCACGTAACGCAAGCCCATGTCGTCTTGTAAATCGTTGTGAAGTTACAGGACGTCGTCGTGGTTTCCTCCGTCGTTTTAACCTCTCACGTATCGCATTCCGTGAACTCGCTTCACACGGTATGCTTCCAGGCGTAACAAAATCGAGTTGGTAAGACAGCTCTTGCTTTTTATTATCATAAGAAGGTGATGGTGATCCCATCACCCTTTTTTTATGCCTACATACGAATACATCTCTACCACTCCTGAGGACAAAGGCAAGAGTTGCTACACATGCCGTAAGCCCTTTGAACTAAGACGCACTATGGATCGAGCCCAAGAGCTCACCTGCCCCCTTTGTGGAAACCCGATCAAAAAACTGATCTCACAAGTTGCCCCACCTCAGAGAACGACCTTCTCCTCTACCAAGGCCAAGTCCTCGGGCTTCACTGTATTAAAGAACATGGGCGATGGTGTATTAGAGAAGGAATAATACCATTTAAGCAGTTATCTGGACTAACTCCTTAAAAG
>WTJZ01000285.1 GCA_011524615.1 Akkermansiaceae bacterium
GAGCCAAAGCGCTTCCAGAGGAGCCAGCCGATCGCTAAATCGGCGAGAGTGATCCAGAGCTTGAAATGGAGAGCTGAGGCAGAGATCAGCGCAAGTAGGCGGAAGACCAATTGAGCGAGTGGAGGGTAGATCGCGGTAACCTCTGGGTGATTAATCTTACTCCACCACTCTGGCCGGATGCCGGAGAGAGATTCGGACGCGGGTGGGGTATTAAACGGGTTGTGCCCGTGTAGTTGGACGAGGCCCTCCCAGAGGTAGCGCCAGATGTCATCTCCTGGTTCCATGGGGAGTAATAAGAGCCTCGCAAGAATGGCGAGTGTGAAGAGGGGGAGCAGCTTCCATCGCTGAATCGTCAAAGCAAGGAGGAAGCCTCCGATCATGCATCCCGCTCCTAGGAAAAAGCTCCCACCCTCATTACTAGAGGCAGGATCTCCTAGTAAGCCCATAATGCCAGAGCCTACGATGAGGAGTAGCGCGGATAGGAACAAGAGTACCGTCTGTACGACCGGTCGTTGCAGCCAGAGAGATCCTAGGGTTGTCAGGATGATTTGGCCTGCTTTGGCACTTGCTCGGAAGTTGCCAGAGATCTTTGAGATGCCTCCTTGTCTGGGGAGGTAATTGACGGGGATCTCTTTGATACGTAACTTTTGCTCCAGTGACTTAGCCTGCATCTCGACGGTCCAGCCAAAGTTCTCATCCTGCATCTCAAGAGCGTGGAGGGAGTGAGCACGGATCATGCGCAAGGGGCCGAGATCAGAAAATCCCCGTCCCCAGCCGAGTCGCATCAAGAACCCTGAGAGCCAGTTGCCGAAGTTCTGTACCGGAGTTAAGTTCGCACGGCCTGCAGCAGTTGCACGGCGATTACCTACGAGGAAGTCGTGAGTCTCGAGGTGGGGCCAATAAGTGTAGAGCTCCGAGAGGTCATCACTACCGTCTGCATCACAGAAGAGCACCCACTCTGTGGTCTTTGGGAGTGCAGCGATACCGCTCAAGCATGCTCTCCCGTAACCTCGTCTCTCCTCCGTGACGACTTGTGCGCCTGCGTCATGCGCTATGCAGGCGGTGTCATCTGTAGAGCCATTATCGACTACGATGACATGATTCACTCCATGAGAGAGGAGACTATGAATAACGTTTCCAATCGTGTCCTCTTCATTCAGTGCTGGGATGATGGCACTAATGGATGGTAATGTGCGCATGAGAGCCCAGCTGGTAAAGAGGGGAATTATTCTGAGTCTGAACCACCAGGAGTCACAGCTCCTACGACAGCTCCAGTAGTATTGATGGCAGCCTTAGTCGCGGTCGCGGCGACGCTCACAGGAGCAGTGATGAGGGAGCAAGAAGAAAAGGCAATAGCCGTTACGAGTAAAAGAAGTGTTTTCATGTGTATCCCACATATAAGAGTGTAAGTATAAAGGCGAGTAAAAAGTGATCCTCACATCCGCTTATGAGTTTAGCCAGGGACAAATCTTCTATACGAGACGAAGGAATTACTCATACTATCGAGAATAGATCCTCATTTATTTGCTCGATTTCCACTAAAGGGTGGATTCTGTGCGATTTGTTCTTTTAATCGTGATAAAGGTTGTGATTTGCCGTAGTATTCTACACTATTACATTATGAAGAAGCTCCTAGTACTCATTTACGCTCTTATCTCTCTGGCCTCTTGCTCGGAGGTCGAGAAGAAGAATATTCTCATCATTTACAGCCGTTCATCTCACGCGAACTATTGTCATAATAATACCGAGGTGGCCGAGTTGTTAAAACGCTCGATCGAAGCATCTCAATACAATGAGAAACTCCACGTTGATACAGTATTTAACTACCCAACTGACCTGAGCCTCGTCGAGAATGCAGACCTGATCATTATTTCCAGTGATGGAGGTCCACATCATGCGCTGGTTGATAAGAAGGATTTGACTAAGCATACTCGCCATCTAGACAGCGTTCTGAAAAAGAATAAGACAGGGCTGATCATGGTACACTGGGCGACGGACGCTCCATCAGGTAAGTTTGCTACTCTACACCCTGAGAATGGACAACTCATGATGGACTGGATCGGAGCGGTTTACTATTGGGATAAGCCGACAGATGGCCGTAAGCCTAACAGTAGCTGGACCTGGAAGTACCCAGTCATGGACATCAAGGTGAATAAGAGCCACCCTATTTCCAAAGGGCTTCCAGATACGTTCAAGCTCCAAGATGAGTACTACTTTAACTTCTTCACAGACGGTGCGGACTCTCGTAACCCTGGCTCAGACCGAGTGACCTTCCTTCATACTACGATGGCACCAACCCATGCAGTCCAACAACGTGACCCGTCGACCTTCCGTGAGCA
>WTJZ01000103.1:0-1317 GCA_011524615.1 Akkermansiaceae bacterium
GAGCGCCGAGCGGTGTTTGACTTGTATTGCCAGAGCACGCAGGGAGAGACCTTTATTGTTGAGCTTCAGAAGCAGAAACAAGATTTCTTCAAGGATCGGATGGTTTATTACACGACCTTTCCGATCCAAGAACAGGCGGAGAAAGGGGAGTGGAACTTTCGCTTAGAACCGGTTTATTGCATTGGAATCCTTGATTTCATTTTTGACGATGAGGCGCAGGAGGAAGAAGTGGTGCGCTACATCAGCCTTAAGGATCAGCATAACCAGCCGTTCTATGACAAGTTGACCTTTATCACGGTAGAAATGCCGAAGTTTAATAAAGCAGTTGAGGAGTTGAGTGATAAAAAAGAGTTGTGGCTCTATTTTCTGAAAAATCTGGAAGATCTCGAAGAGATTCCTCACATTTTTATGGGGCGTTCAACCTTTGAGACAGCCTTTGAAAAAGCTAAGATCCCGCTGATGGACACCGAGGAGCATCATCGCTATCAACAAAGCCTCAAGGTGTACCGAGACCTCAATAATGTCGTCAACTCTGCCTACAATGAAGGCAAGGAGGAGGGCAGAGAAGAGGGACTTGAAGAGGGTCGAGAACAGGGGCTGCAGGAGGCGTTGGAAAAGCTCATGGCTCGAGGTTTCTCAGAAGCCGAAGCACGTCAGATCCTGGAGTAAGGCGGGGACAGTTATAAAGTTTGAAAGTTACAAGTACTTTTCCGGGAGAGATGGTGAAGTATCCTAGCGATAGCCTACCAGGTGTAACTTTTTGTAAAAGTGAAGGCGAGGTGCTTTCTACGCCCGAAGCGCATATAGGGTGAAGGGGGGCGGTCCCTCTATTTCCAAGGTTTATCTAAATGGGTTACTGGTGGACACGATAGCGGTAGAATAACGCAATAGAGATGTCTCCACCCCCGGTCGGCTTGTGTTTACTTATTTTTTCAGTGCGTGGTACTTCTGCGTATTTGGTTGCAGGAGAATGGACATAGGGGCGTCGTAGAGGTCGAGTGATGCGACGAGGGTCTTGACGAAAAAGAAGGAGGCCGCGGCGTCATAGAGAGCGTCGTGCCATTGGCGCCCTTGATTGATTGGGTGGTCTGCGAATTCGGTCCCGAGGTAAGGTAGGAGCTCGCCTAGTCGGTGCTTTGGTAAGTCGGGGAGTGCGGCTTTGGCCAAGGTGAGGGTGTCTACCCAGGAGGTAAACTTATGACCGGGGAAGGCTCGTAGAAACTTCTTCTCTGTGCCGGCGGAATGGGCAACGAGAACACGATTATTCAGGCGGGAATGGATCTGTGGCCAGAGAGAGAGGAATGAAGGGGCGTCTTG
>WTJZ01000103.1:1417-8055 GCA_011524615.1 Akkermansiaceae bacterium
TATTCAGGCGGGAATGGATCTGTGGCCAGAGAGAGAGGAATGAAGGGGCGTCTTGCAGGGAGTCCGTCGTGATCCCGTGAACACGGGAGGCTTGCCACATGACTTCCTTTTGCGGCTTGATGTAGGAGACGAAGTGGTCGGTGATGCCTTCATTCATTGTCCCGATTACGATCCCTATTTGTACGGGTTCGTCAGTCTCTCCACGTCGTGCGCCTGCAGACTCGAAGTCAATAGCGGCGAATTCAACGTCACGGATAGGAATGTTGGCGGAAGAAGGCATAAAAAAATGCCGAGCGGTGAGGCTCGGCATGGGAATAGAAATGAGAGGATTAGTTGTTAGAGAGGTAATCTGATACACCCTCGTGAGTTGCGTTCATCGCGTCATCACCTTTTTGCCAATCCATTGGGCATACTTCGCCGTTTTCCTCGAAGTGCTGGAGAGCGTCAACTACACGGAGACACTCACGGATTGAGCGACCAAGTGGCATGTCGTTTACTACTTGGTGACGAACGATGCCGTCCTTATCGATGAGGAAGAGACCACGGTATGCAACGAGTTCACCGTCAACTGCGATTGCGCCTTCTTCGTTTACGTACTCTTCACCAGCAAGAACGTCGTATGATGCCGAGATTGTCTTGTTGATGTCTGCAACGAGTGGGTACTGTACGCCTTGGATGCCACCTTTTTCCTTAGGAGTATTGAGCCATGCCCAGTGAGAGAACTCAGAGTCTGTTGAGCAACCTACAACTTCTACGCCACGCTTTTCGAACTCAGCGAGTTCTTCTTGGAAGCGGTGGAGCTCAGTAGGACATACGAAGGTGAAGTCCTTTGGGTAGAAGAAGAAGACAACGTACTTATTACCGATGAACTGCTCGAGAGAGAAGTCGTCGATGATGGTTTCGCCTTTTACTGCCTTAGCTGAGAATGATGGTGCTGGTTTTCCTACTAGTACTGCCATAATGTTATGTGAATTGTTCTGGGTAAAGAAGGGCTATAACTGGTAACTGTCAAGCCCGAGGTGGAGAATCCCTAGGAATTATCTCTTGAGCGCTTGCCAAAATTGTTCGGTCTCAGCAGGGTCTGGGATGATCTCGATGAGGAGTGCGCCCTCATAGTCAGACTGTTCATCGAGGTCTTCTGGCGTGGTCGCCCTGAGATAGTCCCAGCCCCACATCTGTGCATAATGCTGGAATGAGGTGTCATGAGATTGGGTGAACCGTTCCTGCTCTTCATTGCTGATCGACTGGAGGCGTGGTAGGTGGGTAAAGATTTGGCCTCCACCATTGTTGATGATGACGAGACGACGGCCTGAGAGGTCGATCTGATCCTGCATAGCGAGAGCGTTGAGATCATAGAGAGCGGTGAGGTCTCCGACGATGCACCAGGCGTTCTCCACCTCACGGGTAGTCCCGAGCCAGGTAGCGATCTGTCCATCGATGCCATTCGCTCCGCGGTTAGCCCAGATGTCCGCGAGCGGGACATCACGTTGGGCGAAGCTTGACCATTCTCTGATCGGGAGGCTGTTGCCAAGGTAGAGCGATTCTCCCATCGTGACGTGGATGGATAGGGCGCGCAGTAGTCCAGGTTCTGAGCTAGGGAAGGCTTCTAGGAGTTCGTCGACGGTGTTACGACTGCTCTGCTCGTTCTCTAAGTGGTCTAGGACGTCACCGATCGGTGATTGTTCACCGATACCTGAGATGATACGGCCGACATCCCCCTTGATGACTTGGCTCTCGCGGGAGAGTCCCGCGTATCCTGAGTTACACACAGAGAGGACTTCGATCGAGGAGTCATTCTCGAGGTCTCTCCAGTATCTTCCGTGTGGCACCTCCCCGAGACGCAGAACCTTACCGGGAGGTTCTTGGGCGAGGGTCTGCTCAGGTTGGAGTAGGAGGAAGTCAGCTAGAGCCTCACGTAACCCTGAATGTGGATCAGCAATGACGGGAACCTGTAAGGTGTCTGCTAAATGATAGACGGCTTCTCGCTCGTGAGGACGTAGTCCACCAATCATGAGGACGAGCCCTGTGAAGGAGCGTGACTTGATGAAGTCAACGATAAGAGATCCATCGAAGGATTCCTTGAGTGGTTTAAATTCTCCGATCTCCTTGAGGGGGAGTGGGAGGATCTGTTCTTGGTCGAATTGTTCCTGGAGAGGGACATTAATGTGTAATGGGGTCCTGCCTGACCAGTCAGTGAAGGGGGATTCTCCCGGTAGGAAGTCACGACCATAATGAGCGTAGTGAGAAAAGAGCCCGACTTGGTCAATGGACTGAGGGGCGCCCGTGCCACGGTATGACTCTGGACGGTCTGCGGAAATGATGACGAGGGGGCGCGCTTGGTAATGGGCCTCGATCACGGCAGGGAGACACTCTGCGACCGCTGTGCCAGAGGTCGTAATGACTGCGCAGGGTTCATCGAAGGACATGGTGCGTCCTAGAGCGAAGAAGGAGGCGGAACGCTCGTCAGGATGGTAGTAGAGTTCTAGTCCTTCCGTGCGCTGGAGGGAAAGGACCAGAGGGGCATTACGTGCACCTGGACAGAGCACAAAGTTGGTGATGCCTTGTTGCAGACATTGTTGGAGGACGGATTCGTATATTTCCACGGGGTAAAAAATAAGCACACCAGAATTGGTGTGCAAAGCTTGATCTGAGTGAATGTAGGCGACTGCTTAGAGAATATTCTCTAAGCTGCCTTGCATGAGGTCATCGAGACGTTGTTGGAACTGCAGTTCGGCTTGTTGGCGGAGGTTGCTGTTTTGGGCGTCTTGGCGCGCTTGTTCGAGGAGGGCATTCGTAGCGGACTCTTGATCCTGAGGGGTGAGCTTATTAAATGCGCCATCCTGTGAGTGGAAGATCTCGTAATCTATCATCTCGACACTGAGGATCTCGGCCTTGGGTGGGTGTCCTGAGACCTTGCCATTGATGATAGAGAATTGTGAGGCCTTGGTCAGGTCGAACCCAGCCTTGATCTTGAAGTTCCCCTTGAGAATGAGTGTTTTCTTAGACCCTAGGAAGAGTGTTTCGTATTTGATGATCGATTGGGAGTCTCTCTCGATGACGGCTAGCTCTTGAATGTTGTTCGTCTGGATCTCTAGAGAACTTCCTTCCTGAGTGATTTGGTTCTGCGTGATGGTTTCTAGAGCGCCCTTGAGCTTGCTCATAGGGTCGAGTGCCGGTTGAACCTTAGTAACGAAGAACCATGCTGCGGCTCCGACAACAGCGAGGGAGATAAAGAGGAGGAAGAGCGAGATACCTAAGCCCCCTCGGGATTGCTTCTGGGGTTGTGGGTTAGAATTCATAATGAGAGTTGTTTATCATGGTTTGTTTGTTTTAATAGTAAAAAAGAAGCCGTGTAGAAAGATCCTTCCGTTCCGCGTGGGAGGATGCTTCTTTTGGCTCGATCATATATCAGGTGCTGGGTGTGATACAGCAGGATTTTTCTGGTGGGCACATTTGGAGATCTCTTACGTACATTTTTGCGACGTACATGTTGCTCAGGAGTCTACCTCATGGGGACCTCTCAAAACTCCTTAAGTGATAATTTTGATTGATTAAACGTTGCATCTACACGGGTGCCCTGCGTAGAAGGAGGGCATGACCTCAGCTGAAATTCGCCAGAGCTTTCTCGACTTCTTTCAGAGTAAACAGCACACGATCGTGCCGTCTGCTTCTCTCCTTCCTCAATCTCCAGGGCTTCTCTTTACGAACGCGGGGATGAACCAGTTTGTTCCTTACTTCCTAGGGACAGAGAACGCACCATACTCTCCACCGAGAGCGGCGGATACGCAGAAGTGTATCAGAGCGGGTGGTAAGCATAATGACCTAGAGGATGTAGGGTATGATACTTACCACCACACCTTCTTCGAGATGTTGGGGAACTGGTCATTTGGTAATTACTTCAAACAAGAGGCGATCGAGTGGGCATGGGAGCTGATCACAAAGGTGTGGAAGCTACCTGCAGGGCGTCTCTACGCTACGGTCTACGCACCGAGCGAAGGTGATCCGAGTGAGTTTGACCAAGAAGCATATGATATCTGGAAGGCTCTCTTTGAGAAGGAAGGGCTCGATCCTGCGATTCACATCGTCAATGGTAATGTGAAGGACAACTTCTGGATGATGGGTGAGACGGGGCCATGTGGACCATGCTCAGAGCTCCACATCAATATCGCGCCAGATGGTGACGCAGCGAAGGGGCGTGAGCTCGTCAACGCAGACTCAGACCTCTGTATCGAGATTTGGAACCTAGTATTCATTCAGTTCAATGCTGAGGCGGATGGATCGTTCCGTGACCTCCCGGCTAAGCACGTGGATACGGGAATGGGCTTTGAGCGAATCTGCTCCATCATGCAGAACACGGATAATCTGACGAACTTCAATAAGCGTATCTCTAACTACGCGACGGATGTGTTCCAGCCAATCTTTGCGAAGCTCGAGGAGATGAGCGGTAAGAAGTATGTGGACATCTACCCTCATGACCCAGGTGCGAATGATGACCCTGCTGTACTCGAGGTCGCGATCGCGTGTCGTGTGATCGCGGATCACCTGCGTACACTCTCACTCTCCATCGCGGATGGGATTCAGCCAGGTAACAATGGTCGTAACTACGTTCTTCGTCGTATCCTCCGTCGTGCGGTACGTTATGGGCGTGCACTGGGCTTCGCGGGAGATCAGCTCTTCTTGAGCCAATTGGTAGACGTCCTAGCAGATCAGTTGACCGTCTTCCCAGAGCTGAAGGATAAGGCACAGGTTATCAAGGATACACTCGATCGTGAGGAGAAGAGCTTTAATGATAAGCTGGATCGTGGCCTCAAGCTTTTTGCAGACGTGCAGTCTAAGATGGATGGATCAGCGTTCCCTGCGGATCAAGCATTCAAGCTCTATGATACCTATGGATTCCCGATCGACCTGACAGCTCTGCTCTGTCGTGAGAAAGGGCTCACTCTGGACGAGGAGGCCGTAGAAGCTCACATGGAAGAGCAACGCAACAGAGCGCGTGCGGCTCAGAAGTCTGAGATTGTTCGTGCCGTTGACATTAGTACAGATGCGGTGACGGCTTTTGTCGGTTATGATGCGACAGACGCAACTGCGCAGGTGTTACAGGTAGAAGTCCGTGAGGAAGGGACCTTCGTCATTACAGATCAGTCTCCATTCTATGTGGAGAAGGGTGGTCAGATCGGCGATATTGGTACTCTCGATAGTCATGCTGTACTCTCAGTGCTGCAGGTGGGGGACGCGATTGTACACGTCTTACCTGCTGGTGCGGATGTGTCTGTAGGCGCAGAGGTTTCACTCTCCGTAGATGTCTCACGTCGACAAGCGATCTCGGCGCACCACACAGCGACTCACATCCTGCACTGGGCTCTCCATGAGCATGTATCGAAGGAGGCTGTTCAGGCAGGTTCTATGGTGACAGAGGATCGTCTCAGATTCGACTTTAACTCCGCCGCTCTTACTCCCAATCAGGTTGCGACGCTCGAGAAGGCTGTGAATGACTCGATCGCGGCAGAGGCTGTGGTCAGTGGGCAAGAGCTTAAATACGCTGACGTAAAGGGGCGTGAGGACATCATGCAAGCCTTTGGCGATAAGTACGGAGAGTTCGTCCGTGTCGTCCAGATCGGTGGTGCTGAGAATGCGCTCGATGGATACTCGATGGAGCTCTGTGGGGGAACTCATAGTGCGCATACAGGAGAGCTCGGCCAGTTCATCATCAAGAAGGAGGAAGCAATCGCGTCTGGAGTGCGTCGTATCGAGGCGGTCTGTGGTGCTGCGGCGGAGGTATACCTCGCAGAGCAAACGGAGTCACTCAATGCAGAGATCACGCAAGCGCAAGAGAAGCTAGCGGTAGCCAATGCGAAACTAGCAGCGCTCGAGCTCGAGGCGATCACCGTAGAGGCTAGCTCTGACGGGACGCTCTCTGGGCTCAAGACGCAATTAGAAGCAGTCAAGTCTGCGGGTGCCAATGCGGAGAAAGCGGTTAAAAAAGCAGCCGCGGCCAATGCGGCTAAGATCGCGGATGAGCTCCTCTCTGAGCAGTTAGATGAATCGGCGAATACCGTACTATCACTCGAGGGTGATCCATCACTCTTACAAGAGCTACTCAACGGATTCAAGAAGCGTGGCTACGCACAAGCGGCCTTCGTCATCATCAATGATGGGAGCAAGCTTCACCTCGGAGCCTTCTCTGGTGCTGATGGGCAAGGTGCAGGGCACAAGGCTGGCGACCTCATCAAGAACCTCGGGCCAATCGCTGGAGGTAAAGGTGGTGGTAAGCCTGATCAAGCACGCGGTGCTGCTCCGGAGCTCGACAAAGCAACCGAACTAGAGGCGGCAGCTAAAGTGGCTCTCGGTCTCGCATAAGGATACAGAGCCTCTCATTCCTCAGAGGGGCTTCATGTACTTAGCCACCCACTCGGGTGGCTTTTTTTGTGTGGTGTTAGAGTGATGGGAGTCACCCGCTTCGAGTGTGAAAAACTCTTCGCCTTCATTTTTGCAAAAAATGACCCCTTGTGCGCTTGCGCTACGGAGTATTATGCTGGTATTCAGCGCCCTTGTCAGGTCTGGGTATTTTTTTTGGAGCTCCATCCAAGGGGGCTTTCAACTTTTCACTTTAAAACTTTATACTTTCCCCTTTATACTAC
>WTJZ01000204.1 GCA_011524615.1 Akkermansiaceae bacterium
TTTAGGCTCACGTGCCGCAAGGTGTGCAGGTTCGACTCCTGTTCTGGGTACCATTAAAAAGCTCTCACAAATGTGAGAGCTTTTTTAATACCTACACGAGATGATCAAAATTCTCTTCAGGGTTTGACGAACTCATAATCCCCTCTTACGTTCCCCCTACTTATGAAACGAGCGGTATACGCAGGCAGCTTTGATCCACCAACGAATGGTCACTTATGGATGATCCAGCAAGGGCTGGAACTATTTGACACCCTCACGGTGGCCGTAGGCTCTAACCCATCAAAGAGTTATACCTTTAGCATACCGCAGCGTCTCGACCTCCTTAGAGAATCTGTCCCATCTTGCGAGCGACTCCTCTTCGACCACTTTGACAACAGCTACCTCGTTGACTATGCCGAGTCCATCGGCGCTGACTACATCCTACGTGGTATCAGATCCGCAGAGGATTACGAATATGAGCGTGTCATGAGGGCGATCAATGGAGACCTCAAGCCAAAGGTTCAGACCGTCTTTCTCATGCCACCTAGAGACATCGCGGAAGTGAGCTCCAGTATGGTCAAGGGATTGATAGGCCCTACTGGTTGGGAGAACACTGTCCGCAGATACGTACCCGACCCCGTCTTCAATGCCCTCGCAGAACTTAAAAAATAATTCCATGAGCACCCCTTTCGACATCACCCACGTACGAGCAGACTTTCCCATCCTTGACCAATCAGTCAAAGGTCAACCTCTTGTCTATCTCGATAATGCCGCTACTGCCCAGAACCCTAGTGCAGTCCTAGCGGCAACCTCAGAGTACTACCGCACCTATAACTCTAATATCCACCGTGGAACCCACCACCTCTCTCAAGTTGCTACCGAACGCTATGAAGAAGCTCGTCAGATAGTCGCCAATTATCTCAATGTTACACCAGAGGAAACAATCTTCACCTCAGGCACCACCGACTCCATCAATACTGTCGCAACCATCATCGGACTCAGCGGTAAGATTACCTCAGCCGACACTATTCTCCTGAGTAATCTGGAGCACCATTCTAATATCGTCCCATGGCAGATGCTAGCAGAACGTACTGGAGCTCAGATCAGAGTCATCCCAGTCCTAGAGGATGGCACTCTAGATCAAGAGATCTACGCGACCCTTCTAGATGAGTCCGTCAAGTTGGTCGCCTTCACACACGTCTCTAACGCCTTCGGCACGATCAATCCTGTCAAAGACATGATCGCCAAAGCTCAAGCCGTAGGAGCGCTCACCCTCCTAGACGGTGCGCAATCAGCACCACACGGTGCACTCGACCTCAGAGACCTGAACTGTGACTTTTACGCGTTCTCTGGCCATAAGGTTTACGCCCCTACAGGGATCGGAGTCCTCTACGGACGCCGTGAATTGCTCGAAGAGCTCCCGCCATACAAGGGCGGTGGAGAAATGATCAAGGAAGTCAGCTTTGAGAAGACCACGTACAACGATCTACCGTTCAAGTATGAAGCTGGCACCCCTAATATCGAAGGAGCCATCGCCCTCGCATCCGCCATCACCTATCTCACTCAATTCAGTAAAGAGGAAGTAAATGCTCATGAGTATAAGCTCATCCAGAAAGGAGCAGAAGCCGTCTCATCCATTCCTGGCGCTACACTCTATGGACCTAGTGACCGTATAGCATCCCTCTCATTTGCTATCGATGGAATACACCACTTCGACCTCGGTACTCTCCTTGACCAAATGGGCGTCGCCGTGAGGACCGGACACCACTGCTGCCAGCCCCTCATGTCACGCTTTAATATCACAGGCACCACCAGAGCATCGTTCGCATTCTACAATACAATGGAAGATGTCGAACGCTTCGCATCCTCTCTAGAGAGAGCAGTGAGCATGCTCAAATAGCCCCCCAATGGAGAGACACTACTCACCATAAACGTCAGGCTTGCCTCAAGAATCACTCATCTGGTTGTGTTCTCTCTAACAACAGATGAGCATTCTCGATTCTAATACGTTGCCAAGGTTCAGCTACCTGATAAGGCACGATTGATAGGTCTGTATACTCGAGCACCTCATCCAGACTAACACTCGTCACAGGAGCTTCTTTTACATATCCTGGACCAGGGTATAGGTTCCCTCCTCGTCGTATCTCGAAGTGTAGATGCGCAGGACTCCCTCCTACTGTACCGATCTGCTGGCCGCGTGAGACCATCTCACCAACAAGCACCATACGACGCTGTAGATGCGCATAATACGATTGAATGATCTTATCACCATTGGGTAAGCGATGACCAAGAATCACGACATTCCCCCAGCCCTCAGAAGGCCTCCCTGCGAATAAGACCAAGCCGTCAGCAATGGCAGAAACTGGATCACCTAAGTCACTATCTCCCCCTCCAATTCCGTTATAGTCTACCCCCGTGTGGTATCCACCGCGGTAGTCATTATACTCCCAGTAATCCTGAGCGACGTAGCTAAAACCACCATGTGCTGTTCCCAAAGGCGCGGAGAAACTACTCACTGTCGGAATCCTAAAAGCCTCTAAACTGGTAATCTTACAAAAGCGAGGGTCAAACTGGGCCTCTATCCCTAGAGGGATAGAGGCCCTTTGAGGAGTCAGTAGCGACTTATTAGGTTCTAGAATCACCTCTACACGCTGCGCAAAGATAGTAAAGACCATCCAACAGACAAAAAAAAGGGCCAACAATGGTAAAGCATAGTTGGCCACTCTCTTAAACATATCTTTCACTAAGATCAGAAGTCGAGGTAGATCTCGGTACGTCTATTAGCACGACGCCCAATATCGGTCGTATTGTCACGACGAGGCTTAGTCTCCCCGAATGCTAGGATACGGATTTGCTGATCATCGATCCCTGACTCAATGAGATAAGATCTCACATTTTCTGCACGGTTGAGTGATAGCTTATTGTTGTAGTCATCTGATCCGATCGCATCAGCATGTCCACTCAGAGTTAACTTCTTAGATGAATCAGCCTTGAGAAGCTTAGCAATGATCTGAAGCTGTCTCTTCGCTCTTTCTGTGAGTTGCCCTTCATTGAACTCGAAGTAGAGAGCGAGAGTATCTCCACCTTCTGGGTTCTTAACAAGTGGCGTGTAGTATGCATCACCACCAGCCACACGTTGGATATAATCGTCCAGTAATTGATCAAGGTTGATCTCTGATACCAACCATGGCTCATCATCAGAACTTCTCTCTAGCGTCAGACCGAACTGACCATTCTCTGCACCATCAGTTGCCTGCACATTGGCAGTATACGCTGCGATTCCGTTTCTCTGGAAGAGAGAGCGAAGCGGCTTACGCTTGCGTAACTCATATTCACCCTCTTCGAACATGATACAGAGTGAAGCGACACGTGCATCCGAAATCGAATCTGCATCAGCGTATCTCAAAGCCAGAGGGAAATCTTGTTCAAGAAGCGCCTTCACGAATCGGTCTGCAACCGTAAGAGAATCTGCTTGTACCTCAATACCAGATTGCGTTGGGTCAATCGTAGGTAGCGACGACTGTACAGCGACATTTTCTACTACCCAGAGCCCGTCTGTGAGTCTTTTGACGTCAAAGGTAATTTCATCCTCAGAACCAGCATAACTGATAGCCCATCGTGCAAGACGGTTGATTTCCATCTCACCTACTTCACGAACAGTGAGCTCGAGACCATCACTCTTCTCGATGAATTCTTCTAGTTTCTCGAGCTGCTGCTCACTAAGCTTACGCTTATTCACGATCTTGAAGAACGATCCTACGTCTTGTGAGGATACCGTCGTTTTAACCTGAGCCATGAGTGCTACTGGGTCATGGAACTTTTGAGGCTCATATTCCTCTACCTCGTGCGTATCGATCAACACAGGTTCTGCATCTACTGTCTCGATGACAACAGGTTCTGGATCTGGGAGAGTCTCCACGAGCTCCTCCTTCTGAGTTTGCTCTTCTACTACTGGAGTCGGCTCATCCTTTTTCTTTCCGAACAAGAACCAACCAACGATGGCAAGAATGATGACTACCGCCACGATTGCAATAACGAGCGCATCTGTTCTACCTGGTTTTAAATGTTTCATAATCCTGATTGTTAAAATGGTTATATACGTCTGTCAATAATCGCTTTACGTTTGAGGGTCTTAATCCATCGGGTGTAGCGTTCTTTATATTTTTCTGACTCGATCTCTTTGATGATACGGTCCTTCACTTCGCTGAGTGCAGGTGACGGTCCATAATTCACATCATCAATGCGTACCACGGTGAACCCTCTTGGGTCTTTGAAAGGACCGCTAATCTCTCCTACCTTGGACTGAAAGAGAAGCTCCGCAAAGGAAGGGTCAAAATCTGTACGTGAGGTCTCTGGCCACTGCCCGCCATCTTCTGCATAAGCATCAGCTGAGTACTTCTTAGCAGTCAGTGCAAAGTCAGCACCACGCTTAAGGTTAAATGCAACTTGTTCAGCCAGTGCGAGCTGCATCTCTGGAGTAGAGTCAGGCCCATCCTTGATAGGGATAAAGATCTTGGAAAAGGTAATCTTGTCCTGTGTTCGATCACGATATTCGACTTGACGTAGAGCATACTGCTCCTTGATCTCCTGGGGACTTGGTGGTGCTTCTTCTCCACCAAACTGCTCTGATTTGAGTGCCTGCACTAGGATCTTCTCCTTGTGCGCATTACGAAAGCTTCTCATCGTCGTACTCGAATCATTTAAGCTCTGACGAAAGGCCGCTTCACTTCCATTAAAGACGTCATTCACGATTCTCTTGATCTCTTGGTCAATGACATACTCAGGGATAGAGGCACCACGCTCCTCTAGTTCTGTTAGAATAATCTTATTCTCAATCAACTGCTCTAGAACATCATTCTGAGCCTTTTTGAACTCCATGTTTGCCGCTTCTCCACCTCGAGGGTATTTAGTCTTGAGAATCGAAATCGTTGGTGCGAGTAAGCTTCGCACTTCCTTTTTCGTAATCACGCGACCATTCACTGTAGCTGCCACGCCAGTAATCTCAATGGCCTGCCCAAAGACATGCGTAGCCATAACTAGGAATAGAAAAAGGTATTTCATAATTTTATTTCTTCTCAATCAAAAGCGACTCGTACGCAACACTTATTTTTACAGATTACTGAATCGCTGCTAGATCTAACGAATCTCTTACCACTTTATTCAGAGAATATAATCCTATTTCTGCTTCAGTTGTATTTAACAGGACGCGCGCCACTCTATCTCATAGAATCAGCCTGGGACTATCTTTAAACTTAGACCTGCTAGCATCCTCAATCGAGATACTCGGTAGGGTCCTCAAGACCAGCTAACTCGAACGCCTCCTTACGCTCCACACATGTCCCGCACTTACCACAATGAATATCCCCACCCTTGTAGCACGAGTATGTCATCGCATAATCTACACTAAGCTCCGCTCCGCACGCAGCAATGTCTTCTTTTCGCTTACCTAGGAAGGGCTTCAACAACTGAATACCTGCATACGTACCTTGCTTCATCGACTCCGCAAAGGCATCCATAAAACCATCTCGGCAGTCAGGGTAGATCGCATGATCCCCCGAATGGGCAGCGATAGTAACCGCTTCAGCTTCGACACTCTCCGCAAAGCCTGTCGCAATGGCCAACATGATACCATTTCTAAACGGCACGACCGTCTTCACCATATTGGCATCTTCATAATGCCCCTCTGGAATGTCTCCTCCTGATTTCAATAAATCAGAAGAAAAGTGATCCGCGATAAAGTCTAATGGGATCACTTGATACGGAATCCCCAGTTGTTCACAATGATAGCGAGCCATTGGGAGCTCTCTATCATTATGCTTAGACCCATAGTTGAAGCTGAGTGCCGCGACGACCTCATGCTCTGCATGCATGTGGTAGAGGAGCGTCGTGGAATCCATGCCTCCACTGAGTAGTACAACAACCTTCATTCCTGCTTCTTTCTTAGAAGTGTGCCGAACCAGTTTCGAGCGGAACCTGCGCTCCACCTTGTGGATAGTCAGCCTGTGCAGTCAAACTGATTCCCCCTCGTGGAGAGAAGTCGCCTCGCACAGTCATCGCCTTGGGATTCACTGCAGATGATAAGTCTGATAGGATACGGTTGACGATCTCTTCATTGAAGGATGGGTGATTACGATACGAAGAGAGGTAGAACTTTAGTGACTTCGTCTCGATACACTTCTCATCAGGCTGATACTTAATACGAATACGCGCGGTATCTGGTTGTCCAGTCACGGGACATAGTGAACAGAATTCAGGGAAGTCTAGTAGTACCCAATAATCATTCTGAGGCGTTCTGTTTGGGAACGTCTCCAAGGTTGCATCTTCTGGTGATTGAGGCCATTTTGCCTCTGCGTTCCCTAATAGGGTGATTGTCTTCTCGTTCATATACAATTATTTTCTACTTAGTAGCATCGCCCGAAGGGTTGACTAGTCCAGCGGAAAGAATCATTTTTCCCGCTTCCTCTAGAGAGAGTCCACTATCAATCAACTTGTCATTATCCACGACGATGACAAATCCTGTCGCCGGATTAGGACTGGTCGGAACAAAGACTGTAGTCACATCTTGCCCTCGTCCCTCGTCATAATAGCTACCCGTCACAAAGCCTAGCAAGCGACATCCTGGGCTTGGATACTCTACGTACGCTACACTCTTGAACTTCTTCTCCCCGCCAAAGTTACGGACCGAGTCTATAAACTGCTTCAGCGCCCCATAGACGAACCCAAGTAATGGCATACGAGTCATCACGGCATCGATCCACGCGAGGACTTGAGCTCCCAGACGATTCTTCACCCCCCATCCGATACCGAAGAAGAGTGCAAGTGGTAAGGCCAACAGCACAAAGTTATCTCCGGGGAAGGCAAACTCCCATGGATGAGTCTCCCCACTCTCACCTCGCAAGAAATTAAGGAACCCAAATAAGCCATCCACTAAGATCTGCTCTCCAATGTGTAAGAAGGCTCGGTATAAATAGACTACTAATAGAATGGTCCCTACCACAGGTGCTAAGGCCGCAATCCCTGTAAAGAAGGTCGCTACAATACTCTTGAAGCTCATCATTTTGGTTCCTGTCGTGGTCTCTTTATTGGTCATTCTGCGTTGTCTAACTGATGCTTAACTGACTTCTGATTCTGCGCAAATTAAAAAAATACATTTTAATGTGACTTCCTGCACACACTCTCACTCTAAAGCTGCAGAACAACAATTACCCAAATGGAGAAAATTATTTCAGGCACTATCTACAGCACTCAAAATCTACAAGCAGTCTCTCAATGGTCTACTCCGTCTAATGATAATACCGAGACGCTCTACTTCTCCGATGAAGGCACCTACCTACTCCACTGCCAAGGTACATCCGCGCAAATGACTAACGAATACGGCCAATCTTCCTACGGAATGGAAGACCTCATCATGCTAGACGAAGAAGATACCTTTGGCTGGCTCGAAGTCCACGACCCAGAACTCAGTCGCGAACTCTTCCCTCTAGAGGAAGCAATCTAATTTCCCTCCTTGAGGCAACGTCACTCGTCATCATAGCTACGCGAGTGACGCCTCACTTTTATGCGATCACTCGCATCCCCTCAAAGAGTACAATCCCGGCCGCTGTTGCCAAATTCAAAGACCTCACATGCGTCGTGTCCATCGGGATAGTAGAACACTTCTCAGGATAGCGCTCTAATAAAGACTCAGGTAATCCCCGCGTCTCAGAGCCGAAGATAAGGTAATCCCCTTTTTCATAGCCACCCTCCCAGTAAAGGCGATCCGTTTTAGTCGTCAGGAGATGGAACCCCGCATCCTCAGCTTCTAGGTGCTGTAGGAATTCCTCTAGACTCTCCCAGACCGTCAGCTTTACATGCGGCCAATAGTCTAACCCCGCCCGCTTTACCGCCCTCTCATCGAGATCAAAACCGAGAGGCTTAACCAAATGTAAGTGTGAGTTTGTAGATACACAGAGACGACCAATAGCCCCTGTATTATGAGGGATATCAGGCTGAACCAGGACAACATTAAACATAATCACACCATCCTAAGTCCCAGACAAAAACGAAAGACTTTTCTTCCCCCTTTTAGCTC
>WTJZ01000198.1 GCA_011524615.1 Akkermansiaceae bacterium
ATATCAAGTCGCTTGGTGTTATCCCAGCATGCGAAAAATGGATCGATGATCAGACTACATTACCCCGTGATGCTACAACCTTTACTGAAGACTGTTATGCGCACCAGGCACTGTATATTGGAGGGAACTCTACCCCATCAATCAACATCCAAAATTTCGAAATCGCATGGTGGAATAAGACACTTCAGTCAGAAGAACAACTCCGTAACCGTATCGCATTTGCACTCAGTCAGATCTTCGTTACCTCATCCGCATTCTGGGCTAATGAGGAGCGCAACAATATCTGGCAGTCTTACACTCTGTACTACGATAAACTCATGAACCGTGCCTATGGCACGCATCGAGATCTGCTCACCGACATCAGCTATGACCCCTTCATGGGACTCTATCTCTCATCCGCACAGAACCGTAAGGCTAACCCTACTCTTGGCACCTCTCCTGACGAAAACTATGCTCGTGAAGTCATGCAACTGTTCTCATGTGGAGTCTACGCGTATGACCAATATGGACAGTTCACATATGACACCAATGGAGATCGCCTAGAGAACTACGACAATGAAGATATTACGGAACTCGCACGTGTCTTCACAGGACTAGGACTCAGCGTGGTAAAAGGAGTTTTAGATGACTTTGATTCCCCAACGCTAAATCGAAGTGGTCGATACTTACACCCGATGCTGATGTCTGAACCACATCATGACCAGGGAAGTAAGGTACTACTAGACGGCACGATTATCCCTGCAGGACAAGGAGGTGATGATGATATTACCCAAGCGCTCGATACACTCGCACTCCATCCCAGCACAGCTCCATTTATTAGTCGTCAACTTATTAAGCGCCTCACAAGTTCAAACCCATCAGCGGCATACATCGGACGTGTTGTAGAAGCATGGAATGGAAATGGTACTTACGGTCAAGGGAATGTTGGGGACTTCGGCAGTGTTATCAAGGCTATTCTGCTGGATACAGAAGCACGTAATGCCGTAAATTACACCGTTACGGATGGCGTTGTCTCAACACATCCGACGAGAGTTGCCAGTGCTCGTATCTGTGAACCAATTCTGAAGTGGACACAGTTTTATCGCTTTTCGCAGGCTCTCTCTGGTGAAGCAGATGGGTGGGTACGCGTCAAAGCCAAGACGAAGCGCTCGGGCTCAGATGAGACCCCTAACTTTGGGCAAATCCCAATGCGTGCCCCGTCTGTGTTTAACTACTACGATACGGACTACTCTCCAGCAGTTGGCGATCTAGCAGAAGCAGAAGAGGAACTAGGCATCAACCTAGTCTCTCCAGAATCAGAGATCTTATCACCCTATGTTATCCACCAATTCGAAGCCTTTTTAAGAATAGCAAATCAAGACATCCCGTATTCATCCCATAACTTCAATGGAAACGTATCCCAACCAACCTCAATCACATATAATTACCTCAGATATTTATATGAAAAGAACTCTCGTGTGGAAGACTTCATCGATGATGTGAATCTTTGGTTCTGCAAAGGACAAATCTCACCAACACTTAGACAAACACTCAGCAGCTTAGCGAACTCCACTGGGGGAGCCACGCGAGAGAACTTTGCTAAGATCATTACTGTAATTTTTAACTCATCCGACTTCAGCGTCATTTACTAAGTCTCATCATTTTTATTATTACCATGAACTCACTCTTTAAAAATCAGCAGACCTCTCGACGTCGCTTTCTCGTAGACTGTGGCAAAATGACTGGTATCGGGGCAATGTCCTCGCTCCTCTCTCTTAAGATGACGAACCAGTTATTTGCCCAACGTACAGCTGGATCGATCACAGATTACAAGGGGCTCGTATGTATCTATCTCTTCGGAGGGAATGACTCATTTAACTCGCTCGCTCCAGGCACTGATGGATATGCAGATTACCTCGCTACCCGTGGAATACTAGGAATAGCGAGAGGAAGTATGCATCAAATCTTTGATGGAGCTCAAGACTATCATCTCAGCACTAGCCTTTCAGGAGTTAAGACAATGTTTGATGAAGGAGATCTCAGCTTCGTCTCGAACGTAGGAACTCTGGTAGAGCCTACCTCACTCTCAGAATATAGAAGTGGTTCGAAAGCTCTCCCTTATGGGAGATTCTCACATAGTGACCAAATCGAACAGTGGCAGACCTCTATCTCAGATAGTAACAATGGTCCCTTTGCTGGTACTGGCTGGGGCGGCCGCATGCTCGATATCCTCAACGATGCCGCTAATAACAACTCCACAACGAGCGTCAGCCTCTCACCCTATGGGGCCAATACCGTCCAGATCGGAAAGGTCACCTCACCCTTTAATACCAATGGTGGAGTCAATGC
>WTJZ01000033.1 GCA_011524615.1 Akkermansiaceae bacterium
CCACTCAGGAGACTGAGTTAATGTCAGGTTCCCTGCCTTTCGCTTCTCCGAATAGCGCTTCACTCCAGTTGTGAATGAGGCCGACTCACCTAGAGGGGCAACCTTACCATTCTTCAGCTCTACACCATCCTTGCCCATCAAGGCCTCTTCCCATTGCTCTTGAGTCTCCAGCGTCCAATTCTCAGCAGACAATGCCAAGCTCGAGAGCAACATCATATTTAATACGTTCTTCTTCATAATTCAAATATCTATACACCATGCGCAACACTCCTTACACACCTAACAGAAAAAGAATTTTTTCTGCCCCCGATGGGAAACCTCCTCGAGTGAATGGTAAGATACACTACTCCCCCCATAACACACTATAACTATTTTAAAGACTTCCCACCTCATTATAATGACTCAAAAAGTAAGTGATTGGTCTCCCAAATACACTCATAAACCATTCTTTTTGTATTTCATTATAGCGCAAAAAAAATTATAATTTGCGTCTTTTTGAAAATTTGACAGAAATCGTCTCGTAGTCGTATCCCATATAGTAATTATGCATAACTTATTTAAACAAAGTAGCCTCGCACTACTAGCCCTAGCGACAACATCTTCATGGGCTACGTCAGAAGGCGCAACGAATCAAGATAGCAAACATGTAACTCTAAGTGAAGCTCACCATGGAGCGCTCTTTACTGATTTAAAAATCCTCAACCAATTTGAGGAACAACCCGTAGCGACACAGCAGTTCTACATCGAAGCTCGTGATGCAATCCTGCGCAAAAACTATCGTAAAGCCCTCGATAAAATCTTCAAGCGCTATGACCGCATCCATATGGGAGGCCCTATGCTCGGCGACCTTTCGACAGAGAGTGTCACGATCTGGATGCAGTTCCCGAACAACCAAAAAATCTCTATCTCCGTCACAAATGAAGATAAATCCTTCTCTCAGACTTATTCCTCACTCAAGGCAAGTACACACCATCACCAACTCTGTGATGGACTCTCTGCTAACACCAAATACTCCTACACTGTATCCATTCCAGACTCTGAGATAATTCTTGGCTCAGGAACCTTTACTACCGCTCCGTCGCAGAATTATCAAGGTGTCTTCAAACTCGCCGTAGGCGCAGACTTTCATAAAATCGGCCTCCACCGCCCAGAGCTCCTCGACCTAGTTCAATCCAGAGGTAATATCGGAATGCTTCTCTTAGGAGATCTAGCAGTCGATGGCAGACGCTCCATCCCAGAGCGAAATATCGACTACCTCCTCCGAGACATCTCACCTGTATGGCAACGCTTCGCCGCTCACATTCCGAGCTACACCTCGTGGGATGATCACGACTATTATGGCAATGACACAGGAGGGCTCTACCTAGGCAACCCAAATAACAAAATCGATGTGAACGCTCTCAGAAAAAACTGGAAACGCATGTGGAATAACCCAGAACGACAAGTCAATCACGAAGGTATCTACTTCCAAACCCATATCGGACCAGCTCATATTATTATGCTTGATACGCGCTCCTGCCGTATTAACGAAAAACGAGGGCAACTCCATTCATTCCTAGGAGAAAGACAAACGAAATGGGCCCTCAAAGCGATTCAGCAATCCACCGCACCATACCTGATCATCACGAGTGGCACCATGTGGACGAACTATATCTCTCATGGCAAAGACAGCTGGGGAACCTGGGATACGGAAGGCTTAGAGGAAATCCTCTCGGCTCTAGATCAGAAGGCTGACTCCAAAATCCTTCTCTTCTCAGGCGACCGACATGGAGCTCACGCCTTTGGGATCAAACGGCCAAATGGCAGAACGTACACAGAATTTGGTGTCGGAACGCTAGGAGGAGTTCAAGGAGGAGGTGAAGCTAAGGATAAGTCTACCCAACTCTTTGCCTACCCTGGAGCCGGAACATGGGCCTACGGAGAGCTCCAGTTCGACACTACTGTCCCAGACTCTCCAGAGGTAACCTTCAGCCTCATCAACACCGAGGGACAAGAAATAGAAACGGTAGAACTGTAACTACTTAGGACACGACCATCTCCGTACTAGAAAGCATTTGAATGGTTGTAGAGAACCGCTCCCTCTCCTGCACAGGCTGAGTCTAATGAGGGTAGCGGAATAGCGCGTGCAGTGACTTAATGAGTTTAGATCAATGTCTAGTACCTCATTCTTTTCAGTACTCATCATTCTACCCTTCTGGTCCACTCACTGACACTGTACTTCAGCGATCTCAGATGGTGCTTGCCCCCCTTTCTCTCACCTCCTCGCTAGACAGAGGTCACTAGCGCTCAGATGTTTCCGAAGGTCGCCGAGAATGAAATAA
>WTJZ01000245.1 GCA_011524615.1 Akkermansiaceae bacterium
GTTCTGGTTCTATCCGCTCCATTGCAGATCCCTTAGTAGAACAAGGAGAGTATCGTCGACTACAGCAACTCACTCGAAAATACAATCGCCAGCTTAGTGATGGGCACAATTATCTCAGGTCGACTTGTTTTAGCTATTACTTGTTGGCGACCCGTCATGTTGAGGGACGTGAGGCGATGATGAAGGCGTTCCATCGGAATGAGTTTGGAGTGCAATATTATGATAGAGAGGCTGTTTTATCAGTATTAACTGAGCTTCCTGATCTGGCGTGTATGGTTGTACAGGGCTATGTTGAGACTGGTGAGGTGGTTTGTGGGCGCGTTTTACTAGAGCACTTAATCTTTGAGGATGGAGGCGAGGATCGATTCTATCGCTTATACAATCAGTGCTTTCCGAATGATGTAGAGCGCTTTTATATGTCATTGATGGAGTGGAATGCTTATGAAGAGCGCCCTCTGATCTGGCTTGGGCACTACTATGTAGCCCAGGGGGAGTTGGCTACAGCTAGGGAGGTGACTGAGCGTGCGATCGCGCTAGACCCATCGGACGGTGAGCAGGGGAAGGAGACTCGTATGGAGGTCTATCATGTAATGGCGGATATCCTTCAAGCAGAGGGAGATACTGAGAAGTCTAAGTTCTTCCGCGAGGTAATGGTGGCGATCCGTTCAGGGGAGGTTGCGGATGATTACCTACGACTAGGGTTCATTGATGAGGCCATTAAGAGATATGAGGCTGCGCTAGGACACTTCAATGATGCCTATTGTCTGCAGTCGCGACTTGCTAAGGCGTACTTAGAACAGGGGAATGTAGAGATGTCTCGAGTACACTTTGCGAAAGCCTTTGAGTTGATGCCTGTTAGCTTTGGCCCAGTGGAGAGTCATTGTTTCGGTTGTGAAGGAATCTTCAATTCAGAGGAGGCTCGGCAGGTTGCGAAGGAGGTTTTTACTCGCATAGTACGGGAGAGTCCGGAGAACCCTCGAACTTATTACTTGTTAGCTCTACTCTATGAGGAGATGGAGGAAGAGGAGTTACGAATAGAGTCTCTAATTAAAGCCTTTCAGCGAGATCCCCAGTATTATAATTGCGCTAAGAAGCTTTTACCAGAAGTAGTTTGTTCTCAGGAATTACAGTTGCAGTACCCAGAGTTGAGACAGCAGTTGATGATGGCTTATCCCTACAGCTCTCTAGGCGATGCCTTTAGGGATCGTATCGATCTACTCCATTTATGGGAAGATGCGGAACAGATAAGTACTGAGCGGGCTGAGTCCCCTCTGACTCTTGAGCTATTAGAGTTACCCATAGAGTTAGATTCCGATGTTAGACGAGCGCAGGATAGCTTACATGAAGGGCTTGATGGATGGCAGCGGGAGGAACTATTAGGGAAAGTGGATCTTAACTTATATTACCTTTTCCAATAGGAAATCGAGGAGGCTGTAGAGAAGCTCTTAGAGTAAGCGGTTTTGACTCGGCATGTATGGTGAATACTATTGACTTGGTTATACGGTGGGCAAGAGGGGGATGATCGCCCTTTAAATTATTGCCATACAGTGTAAAGTGATATCACCAATTATTGTACAGCAAAACGCCACACTCAGTTGAGTGTGGCGTTTTTTTGAAGAGTTATTTTGTAACTAAAGCTCTTAGCGTTTGCGTCTTGCTACGAGTGCGAGTCCGCCGAGTCCGAGTAAGGTAACAGCTGTTGGTTCAGGAACGAGCGTAATAGTGAATGTAGAACCGTTATCTGCGTACTCAAAACCACCGTAACCAAGTGAGTTTCGGAAGATATTCTGAGCGTCAGCTTGGACTTCAGTGAGGTCGGCAAACTGACTGCCATAGGCAGCCGTAAAGGTAGAGCCTTCTTCTGAGAAAGTGATATAGGCTGCATTGACTCCTGTGCCACTCATGCCATAAGAAGTGTGGATGAATGAAGATGCTACTACGGAACCTCCATTGATAAGCAAGTGACTGGTACGCCCATTATTTGCATACGTTGTAAGTGCTTCTAAGTTGAGAACCCCGTCTGAGTTTACTACGATAGTGTGAGCTGATGCATTGTGACGTAAGAGACTGCTGTAGCCGGAGAGCGAGACCGTTACATCTGCCGTAGTTCCGATACCGTCTCCGACTGTGATGAAGTTGTGTGGGGCAATAACAGAATAAACGGGACCACTGTCGAAGGTGCCGGTGTAGTCTAGAGTAAACGCCCCACCAGTGTTAAATTGGAAGAGGTCCTGCGAGTTAACGTAGCCATCGGTGAAGGTGCCGAGGTTGCTTGTTGGGATGGTTGTACCATCAAAGAT
>WTJZ01000214.1 GCA_011524615.1 Akkermansiaceae bacterium
ACTTTGATCCCCTCGACAGTACAACCGATCGACGATCTTTCTGAGTTAGGCGACTTCCTTGGGTTGAGTTCTCCACCGGCGGTGATGGAGTGCTTCGATATCTCTAATGTGTCATCTAATCACATAGTCGCCTCTATGGTGCGGTTCGAGAATGGATCTCCGGCAAATAGTAAGTACCGTCGTTACCGGATTAAAACAGTGAAAGGGCAGGATGACTTTGCCTCGATGGCTGAGGTCGTGCGTCGTCGTTATAGTAGACTGCTCCGAGAGGGAGCGAAGAAGGCTAAGGAGATGGGGATCGAGGAGAATCAGGAATCGGTCTCAGACTTTGCCCAACGCGTGCGTGCTAACTTGCCTGATCTCATTATTGTGGATGGAGGTAAGGGACAACTGAGTTCAGCCGTGAGAGAGTTGCGCCAGCTCGGACTCTCTGGGCAGCCCATCATAGGGCTCGCGAAGCAGTTTGAAGAGGTCTTCTTCCCTGGCGAGTCGGACTCTCTCCGGATCCCACACAGCAAGGGGGCGTTAAAGCTCCTCCAGCGGATCAGGGATGAAGCGCACCGCTTTGCTAATAATTATAACGAGCTCTTGCTCCGTAAGCGTATCAGGGAGTCGATTTTGGATGATTGCCCTGGAGTCTCACCTCGTAAGAAGGAGCTCTTATTGGAGAGGTTTGGCTCTGTGGCTCAGCTCCGAAAGGCATCTGTGTCTCAGGTCTCTGCGATCCGAGGGATCTCTGAAAAGGGTGCTGCTGAGATTCTGGATTGGCTAGAGAAGAATTAGGGGATGACGTGGTAGTATAGAGCGTATAAATTGTGGTGGGGATTCCGCAGATTGATAGAGGCAAATTGCGTGGATATGTTATCTGCATGCGAAGTCTACAGAAAATCCTTGTCACGGTCATCGCTCTTGCTATGTATCAACACTCTTATACTCGATTTCTGTGATGCGATGGTATCATAGAAAGGGAGTGAGACACCAAACCTAACTCAACAGCAATGGCAGATTCTAATTCAGCACCAGTGGTGCCTAAGAAGTACATCATTCCATTTATCCTAGTGACGACACTGTTCGCTCTCTGGGGATTTGCGAATGATATTACGAACCCTCTTGTAGCGGTATTCAAAGACGTATTCGTTATTGATAACACCCAATCGACATGGGTACAAATGGCGTTCTATGGTGGATACGCGACGATGGCGATTCCAGCGGCACTCTTCATCCGTAAGTTCTCTTACAAGATGGGTATCCTTATCGGACTTGGACTCTATGCGCTCGGAGCATTTATCTCTATCCCAGCAGCAGCAGGTGCTAACTTTAACCTCTTCATTGTTTCTCTCTATGTGATCACCTTCGGTCTCGCATTCCTTGAGACGACAGCGAATCCATACATCCTCTCAATGGGTGACCCTAAGACATCGACACTTCGTCTGAACCTAGCACAGGCATTTAACCCGATCGGCTCACTGAGCGGGATGTTCATCGCGGGTACCGTGATTCTCTCAACCATTCAGGTAGAGGACTTCAAGAACGATGTTGCTACAGAGCTTTCGGCTAAGAACCCAGCGATGGAGGAGAAGGCGGAACTCAATGTACTACCATTCCTCAAGGCTAAGCCTCGTGAAGCAAAGGGTGATGCAAGCGTAAAAGCATACGTGGCAGCATTACCTGAAGGCGAAGGTGATGTTACCCAAGCTCTTGCTGATTTTAAAGATGGTAAGATCAAGTCTTACCAAGGGCAAACTCACTCAGAGTTCCAGAAGGCGGACCTTAAGATCGTCTCTACTCCATACGTAGTGATCGGGTGTGTGGTACTTGTTTTCTTCGTGATCTTCCTCATTACCAAGATGCCTAGTACGGCTAAGGCGGATGATGACATCGACGACGCCTTTGGCGCAGTACTTGGTCGTCTCTTCAGTAACCCTCGTTACGTTGGTGGTATCATTGCTCCTCCGTTCTATGTTTGTGCACAGATAATGGTTTTGACCTTTAGGATGCAGTTCTGAGAGGACCAGTTCGCTACGGGTAAGGCAACTGCACAGAACCACAACATCATGGCGATGGTGCTATTCCTCGGTAGTCGTTTCATCTTCACTGGTATGCTTAAGTTTGTTTCTCCAGGTGCTCTTCTCTTTGTGCTCAGTGTGGCAGCGATCGCAACGACACTTGGTGCGATCTACATTGATGGCATGACAGGTCTCTACAGCCTCGTAGGTGTTTCTATCTGTATGTCACTCATGTTCCCAACGATCTATGGTCTTGCTCTTGGTGGTACCGGTAGTGATGCTAAGCTCGGTTCAGCAGGTCTTATCCTTGCAATCGTTGGTGGAGCATTCATGCCACGTCTACAGGGACAGATCATGGACCTTGACTCATTCATGGGTGTATCTGCTACACGTGGATCATTCTACCTCCCAGTTATCTGTTTCGTCGTGATCACAGCTTACGGCCTTCTTTGCTTCAAGAAGAAGGAAGCGTAATTTGAGATAGAATTTCCTTTTCAGACAGCTCTGTTTGCCTCAGGTGAACAGAGCTTTTTTATTAGTAAAACGAGAGAGACATGCCGAAGCCAGAGATAGACTTAGATAACATCAAGGATCGTAGTAAGAGTGAGTGGGTAGAGGTCCGAGACTCTGGAATCCACGGGAGTGGAGTATTCGCTGCTAAGGACATTCCAGATGAGACTCGAGTAATGGAGTACCTCGGAGAGTATATCGACAAGGAGGAGAGTGAGCGTCGCGCATGGGCTCAGTTAGAGCGTGCTCAAGAGACGGGGGAAGCGGGGGTCTACATCTTCACCCTGGATGATGACTGGGATATCGACGGGAACTTCGAGTGGAATACCGCGCGACTGATTAATCACTCCTGTGAGCCAAATTGTGAAACGTGGATCGAAGGTGACCAGATCTTCGTCTATGCGCTCCGCGAGATTAAGGCTGGTGAGGAGTTACTCTTTAACTACGGGTTCGAGGCAGATACTTGGGAGGATCATCCCTGCCTCTGTGGATCACAGAACTGTGTCGGCTACATCGTCTGTGAAGATGAGTGGCCCAAACTGAAGGAACTCATCGCAGAAAAAGAGGGAGAATGAGGTACTCCCTCTCTTTTAAAGGGGTGATTAGAAGTGGAATCTAATACCTGCTTCCGTAAAGCTGTCGTCAATTGCAGTGAAGTTGTAGGTCTCGTAGTTAGAGCCACTCAGTTGACGATACTGGACGAAGCTGGAAAGATTGCGGGTGAGCTTGTATTCAAACCCAAACATGATCTGGTAGATCAGAACAGATTCCTCTAGATCCACAGTTGTTGTGGTATCTGACAAGGCTATTTCAGTAGTCAAGGAGCCAATACCTACAGTTCCAAAAATTGTAGCGCTTTTTGAGAGAGGCATTCCTCCTTTAAGGTTGAAGAGGACGCCACTGTAGTTAGCGTCGTAAGCGTAATTAGAGTCACTATCACTAGCGTCACCGAAGAGAAGCTCGAGTGAGAGGCCGATATCAAAGTTGCCGGAAGTACTAGTCATCCCGAGTTCGAATGACTTAAGGTCATTAACATTAATCGCATCGATTGCGTTTGTAACAGGTAGACCATTGACAGGATTGACCAGGTTTTCAAATACATCAGTAGCCGAAGCAGGATCGCTACCTGCTTGGGCAAAACTACCTCCAATATAGTATTGCGTCGTACTAGCTGCCGCTGCTCCTACGAGTAGAGCTGATGTGAGTAATGTCGTAAATTTCATCTGTTTTCGTTGTTATCTAGTTCGATCTGAGAGTCAAATGTGAAATAACTCTCAGATGTAGAATGGACGTAGTATGATCGAAACTATTCAAACTAGATTCATCAATTATACAGGAGAACGGCGATTGTTGAGTGCGCAAATGGGGTGGTTACCCCTCTTCATTGATCTGAACAGGGGAGGCCTTGAGTCCGTCGAGGACGGGATCACCATCTTTACCGATGCGACCAAATTGGAGTACTCCTGTAGGGCACTGTTGAACACAGGCGGAGCATCGGACGCATTCTGGGTCAGCCATAGGTTGTCCTTTGTTGGCGAAGTTCATGATGTCGATCCCTTGATGGCAAACACTGGTACACACATTACACGAGATACACTTCTTCTTGTCGGCAAAGATGCGGAACTTACCGAGACGAGAATAGATGTGCATGAGCGCCGCTAGAGGACATGCGAAGCGACACCAGACTCGCCCAGAGAGATGGAAGTAAAAGGCGACTCCTAGCACGCCCGCGAAGACGAGGTCGACGATGAAGCCATAACTCCAATAACCTCCTGCACTCTTCTTATCGTAGTCGAAGAGCTGTGTGAAGAGGGAGTTAAACAAGTCTACATGCGGGAAGATCCAACCTAAGATGCGTAGTACGAATAAGAGGAGCGCAACCCAGAGAAAGACTTGGCCAATCATATTAAGCTTATTCCATCGAGGCCCGTGCGGCATCTTATGGCGATGAGTGTCTCCCACTGTTTCGGCGAGTCCTCCACAGGAGCAGACCCATCCACAGTAGGCGCCTTTGCCCCAGCGTCTCACTGCCCACGGGATGATGACAAAGGTCTGGATGAGGCCGATGGTGAGCCAGATCCACATTGGTTCGCTGGTGAATAAGTTATAGACAAAGAGGGGCCATGCGAGGATGAAGCCGTATGCGCGCCAGTAAGCACGAGGATGTCCCCAATCGGGCCACTGTTGGCTCAGATACTCAGACTGTGCGATATATGGCTCGAAGAGCTGATCCCACCAACTCCCATAGGCGAATGCGCCATTGTATCCTAGGAGTGGGAGGATGATCTCAGGAATGATGAAGAGGGGGAGCCATTGGATCACCATGAGGCTCGTGGTCTGAGCCTTGACATACGGAGTCTTACGCCGGCGAATCCTGCGTACTCCAAAGATGGTGACTAAGATGCAGTAAACTAATGTGTAGTAAAAGGATCGGCTCTTCATCGAGATCGCAAGAGTGCCGAGGATTGTGCTCCGGTCGGCTACCTGTGCGCTCCACCAATCGTTGATAGAGGAGAGCCAGTAGGGCATCTGTGATGGCCAGAGCCATTCTCCAACACCGAGTGCGTCTAAGTTGTAGTCTCCGCTCTTCCACATGTAGAGAAAGGTGAAGAATAGGGCTGATAGGATAGCTGTGATCCACCACTTGACCCCACGTTCGCCAGAGATTGTGATCCCCGAGCGACGAAAGAACTCTAATGGCGCCTCGCGGCCTATGAGGGTAAAGACGACATCATTGGGAATGGTATGCGAGGCCCCTGCGCTGTGGTATTCAAAAGAGTCTTCGGTGATCTGTGTAGGGGTAGACCCGAGCGCCAGAGTGATGGAGCCCTCGGTACTTCGTACGAGGAGGGCTTCTCTATTCTCGGGTTTAGGTCTGGTTAGTTCTTGCTTGCGATAGCTGAGCGTGACTCGGGCTCCCTGATCTGCGAGTGCGATGGCGGCCTCTACTGCCGAGTCGCCGCCGCCTACAATGACGACGTCTTGATTCGCATATGTAGCAGGGTCGTGTAGCCGGTTCATGACCTTTGGGAGATCTTCGCCTGGGATAGCGAGCTTGCGGTGATTTCCGCTTCTGCCGATGGCTACGATGACTCTTATAGCCTTGGTGGCTCCCGAGGAAGAGCTAGAGGAGGGGACGCAGTGGAAGTAGCCTCCCTTTTTTTCGACATGAGAGATGTTGCCTATCGTGATGTCGATCTCTGCGCCTTGGAGTTGTTCCTTCATCTCTGCTAGCAGCGACTCCTTCACCCCAGATCGCGATCCATATTGGACGCCACCACTTGGCGTCATGTCTGTAGGGTAGGTGAAGATCGGTTTCCCTTTGGGGAAGTTTTCGACGGTGTTGAAGGCTTGGCTCGTTTCAAATAGAATGTACTTCAGTCCCGCTTTTTGTGCCTCCATCGCAGCCGAGATACCAGAGACACCAGCTCCGATAATGGCTATATCGTACGCCTCTACCTCACGCTGTGCCTTATCTCTAGCAAAGGTGGGTTCCGCGAGAATGCCTCTAACAGCTTGTACTCCCGTTTCTGAGGAGAACTTTAATAAAGGAACTCCACTTAAATCCCCTACAATCCGAATGCCGGCCACATTAGTAACCCCTTGTTCTCCCACGATAGGGAGTTGTTCCACTGTTCCTGAGGGCCATTTTCCATGTAGCCAATTGTAGTATTTACCAAGCATATTACCTTCTTCTCTTTGGTAGAGGGGGTTATCAGCCTAGGTATTCCACAGAATGGATCAATTGTCAGCTTTTTGGTTTTTTGGCCAAAAAGAATCAGGGTGTATTTTGTCGTTATTTGGTTATCTTTATCGATCTTATTGACTGAATAAAAAAATTTATTTCATAGTTCTTGATTTTTTTGAGCAGGGTTGCTTTTGTCTTTCCACCTATGAATTCTAAGAAAATGCTAACTATGGCCCTCTTGTGGCTACAAATGTTGTCATATACCTATGGAACCGTTGTCCCTGAGCCGTTATTACAATTACTTTTTAACTCTAGCAGTGATACGCAAGTATCTACGGGGACCGAGTACATCACGGCCTTACCAAGTGGTCCTGCTCAGATTACGAACTTAGGAGCTACCTCAGTCTCAGGTTTAGATGATGATGGCGCATTTGATAATACTGTCGCTAATGGGATGGCAGATAGTGACCCAGCTACTGGTACCGGTGCACTTTACTTTGGTGATGTTCCTCAGGTAGATGGCTTGAGCCGCTTTACCGTATCACTATGGTTCAAGACAGATGAGGGCATGACCTTAGACGATGGAGGAGGGCGATTAATTGATAATGGTCGCGATTGGCTCATCTTTAGTGATGACCCGAGTCGTCTTCGCCTTGAGGTGGCACTAGAGGGGGCATCATCTGGGCTAGATAACTTTCCAGATCAGAGTGATTGGGTCTTTATTGCGATCACATTCGATGAAGCAGCAGATACCGTGATATACTATAGAGGGACTAAGATTCAGACAACGACAGAGATCGTGACCCGTACCGATTATGATCAAGTGATGCCTGGACGCAGTAACCCGCTCATTGTGGGGAATAATGAGGATCTCTCACGAGCGTTTGATGGCTATATTGATAATGTTAGAGTATGGAATGATGTTTTGGATGCAGATCAGCTAGAGGTTGTACGCCTCTCAGATCTTGCTGGATTAGGATCTGTGAATTCTGCTACCCTGGCAGAGCACACAGATGCCGAGGCAGAACTCTCATTAGCACAATCAACACCTTATACAGTAGAAGTCGATGTCGTCCGCGGGAACTTAGAAAATATTCTCGATGCTGATGTCTACAGAATTTACCATGATGGCTCATCGGATGTATTATTGAGACTTCAGTCGATTGATAATAGTTCGTCAGATACTGGACGATTATACTTATTTAATGAGTACGGACATTTAGTAGCGTGTGCAGATTCCACGGGAGAAATTAACCAGTCACCTACAGAACTTCCAGCGGGGGTATATTTCATGGCGGTTGCCGCCTCGACACTCGTTCCGAGCTCTGAGACAGGGGTGATGGTCGACTTTGATGAGAGTGGGAATTACACACCCAATCTGCATGCGCTCTCGCCGTTAGAGGAGTGGACCGTGAACAGCTTTTCGGGTGATAGTTATGTCTATCAGGTCTTGCTGGATGGTTTTGACTCAGCTCCGATTGTGCCTGATCTAGAGGTGACTCAAGTAGGGGTGTGGGAAGATGACTTTCTGGTTTACTTTACTGGCACTCCTGGGCAGACGTACGAGCTCTGGCATGCATGTGGAGAAGATGGATGGACAAATTTATCCCAAACTTCATTACTTTCATCAGTAGGCTTATTCGTCTTGGATACTGCTACGACGTCTTGCAGTATGTTCCAGGTTCGAGAGCAAGTCGTAGAGTAAGGGCTTGTCAAAGGGGCGATCTGCGCCCC
>WTJZ01000170.1:0-1927 GCA_011524615.1 Akkermansiaceae bacterium
GAATCGGTATTGAGCAGCATACGGTATTCACCAATGGCGTCATCTGGGAGGTAGACCTCACTTCCTTCATAGGATTGATCCACGGAGAAGTTAAAGATGAAGAGGAGGTCGCCTCGCTTGATCCCGAGGATGCGGCCTTCATTATCGAGGCGGACACACTCGACCTCCTGAGAGAGGATCTCGTGTTCTCGCTCGAGAGAGAGCATCGCTTGCTCGAAGTAATGAAGGTAGCGGTAGAGCAGGTCTTGGTTCTCGACAAGAGACCACTGACGGCGAGCGTAGTGGTAGGACCATTGATTCCCCTCGCGCGGGAAGTCGAGCCACTCAGGGTGCCCGAATTCATTCCCGATGAAGGTGAGGTACCCCTCGCCTCCGGAGGCAAAGGTGAGCAGACGGATCATCATATGGAGCGCCATTCCGCGTTCGATTACTGGGTGCTGGCTCTGGGTACTCATGTTCCAGTACATCTCCTTATCCATGAGGTGGAAGGCGAGCGTCTTATCTCCCACTAGAGCCTGATCGTGCGACTCGGCATACGCGATGTGGGCCTCGCTCGCGCGGCGATTAGAGAGGGTGTGCCAGAGCTCGTGGAGATCCCACTCTTCATCACGCTTATGCTTGAGCGTCTTGATCCAGTAATCAGGGAGTCCCATGGCGAGTCGGTGCGTGAAGCCTACGCCGCCCTCTGCGATGGGACGGCAGAGTCCAGGCATCCCTGACATATCCTCTGCGATGATGAGGGCCTGTGGGTGGATCTGTTTAGCCAGAGTGGTAGCGAGCTGGAGGTAGAGGATCGCGTCATTATCTACTCCTAGCCCGAAGTACTTATTGTAGTTATCGAAGCTCTCATTCCCGCGGTTCCAGTAGAGCATGGAGGTCACTCCATCGAAGCGGAACCCATCGAAGCGGAACTCCTCCATCCAGTAGCGGATATTAGAGAGGAGGAAGCGCTGTACCTCTTCTCGTCCGTAGTCGAAGCACTTCGAGTCCCAGTCGGGGTGGTCTCCGTTCTCATTTCCGTGGAAGTAGAGTGCTCCTGAGCCATCGAGGTCATTGAGCCCCTCAGCGATGTTCTTTACTGCATGAGAGTGGACGACGTCCATGAGGACGACGAGTCCAGCGGCATGAGCGGTATCGATCAGGTACTTCAGGTCTTGAGGAGAGCCAAAGCGGGAGCTAGGGGCGAAGAAGGACGACACATGGTACCCAAAGGAACCATAATAAGGGTGCTCTGCGACGGCCATGAGCTGGATCGTATTATATCCAGTACGAGCAATGTGAGGGATGACGTGATCGGCAAAGTGGCGGTAACTATGGACGGTGCCCTCTTCCCCTGCGATCCCGACATGTGCCTCGTAGATGAGAGGTGCCTCCTCGAGCTGAGGGCGAGTCGTGCACTTCCATTGGTAGTCGTAATCATTTGCTAATGCGAGTGCGGCAAAGTCGTGCGTCTCAGGGTGCTGCTCCACCTGCTGAACAGTAGCAGGGATGCGGTCTCTGGTCGTCCCGTCCTTGCCCGTGACGCGGAGCTTATACTTTTGATGCGGTCTAATGGTGGCATAAGGGAGCGAGAGAGTCCAAGTCCCATCGGATTGACGTGCGAGAGGGTGTGTCTCACCATTCCATTCATTGAACTCACCCACGAGGGAGACACTCTGAGCTTCTGGCAACCATTCGGTCATGTGCCAACGACCATTGACTAATTGGAGCCCCCACTGCTGGTGGAGAGAGGCAAAGTTGGATAAATTTCCCCATCCCTCCCTAATGAGATCGAGAGCATGATGGTATCGTTCTTGGCGGTAGCGGATTACCTTAGTGAACGGTTCTAACCATGGATCCTCCTTGACCAACTGCGGCACATCTTCAGTCATGCTGGACTTATAGTATTAACTTTTTAAAATCCAAGCGAAATGATTGCTTTGTTTTC
>WTJZ01000170.1:2027-3845 GCA_011524615.1 Akkermansiaceae bacterium
ATTAGAACTCCACCCATTCAACATCATACTGTAGGTAACGTTGCTGGTCTGAGGTAGGGATAGAGACCGTCACCATCGAGTCAGTATCAGGGGTAGAGAGTGTCACGTCCTCAGATGACCAGTTAGTGAGGTCAGAGCTGGAGTAGAAGTTGTACTGAATGTTATCCGCTCCGATGAATAGCGTGATTTGTGCTGAGTCTGCGCTGACCGTCAGAGCCGGTAGATTACTACTGTTGTCCTCACTAGGGTCTAGGCCGAGCGCGTACTCCATCAATATGGAGATCCCATCAGAGCCCGCGTCATCAGAGAATCCTAGAGCCGGTGAGACGCCGTACGGGAGTAACCATCGCCCCGCAGCGACTGCGGCAGTATCTACACTGAGAGATACGGTCGGTACGTCTGCTAGAGTGTCGCTCCAGTTCAGCGTATCTTGGTAATAATAGATGGCGAGATCAGCGTGCGTTCCGCTAAAGGTAGTCGCATCTGTGACACTGAGAGCATCACCTTGACAGAGAATGTGTTGCAGAGCACTACAGCCGTTAAAGGTACCGGTCGGTAAGACTGTGAGGCTGTTGGGTAGGAGGATACTGATGAGTGCGGTACAATTCGCAAAGGCGAAATTCTCCAGGGTGGAGACTCCTTCTGAGAGTTCGATGTACGTGGTGGGGCAAAAACGCACGATATATGACCCAATGTAAGACACCGTTGACGGGATATACAATGAAGTGAGTTGGGTAGAGGAGAATGCGTAGTGCCCGATATACTCTAGTCCTTCGTTAAGGGTGATAGAGAGGAGGGAGGAATCTGAGAAGGCAGAGTCCTCGATCGTCTCCAGGGTGGATGGGCATACGACAGAGGTAAGGGTCGTCTCCGAGAAGGCATATTCCCCGATCACTTCTAGCCCCTCTTGGAGGGTGAGCTCGGTGAGAGGGTTAGCGGAGAAGCTAGATTCCGCGATTTCGCTGAGACTTGCTGGGATGGTGAGGCTCGATAGTTGACACTCTGCAAAGGCGTATTCTCCGATGGACAAGAGCCCTTCTGGGAATGAAATGGATATCAGAGAGCTTTCTTCAAAGGCGGATTCCCCTATCGTAGTGACTAGCGCTGGGATCGATAGAGTTGAGATACCAGATTCGGTGAAGCAATAATCAGGGATGGCTGTGAGGTCTGGGGAGAGGTCGATAGAAGAGAGTGACTCGCAGGCATAGAAGGCATATTGTCCGTATGTAGTGACGGAGGATAAGTCGATGTTATCAATAGACTCACAGCCGCTGAAGGCGCTTGCGCTTATACTGGTTACAGAGGACGGGAGCGTGCATTCTTCTAAGTTATAATTATTCTCAAAGCAGCTGACGGAGATCGTGGTGAGCATATTGCCACTCAGAGAACAGGAGGTCAGGCTCTGGATCCTGTAGAAGCTGGCCTCTCCTAGCGTGGTCAGTGTGGAGGGGAATGTGATATCGGTCAGTCCTGCATGGTTACTACAGGCGAAGTCAGTGATGCTGGTCACCCCTTCTGGTAGGGTTAAAGAACCTATATATGCAGGAGCACATAAGATGAATTGGGTTCTATCTGCACTGTAGAGGAGAGTGCCATCAGTATATAATGAGGTATTCTCTGCTGAGACGGTCAGAGTGCCGACATTCGGGCAATAATAGTAGTCAGGAGGATAGATCGTCGAGATGCTGGCACCAAAGCTGATTTGAGTCAGTAGGTCACAGTCATAGAACGAGGCTGGCTCGTTCGTGAGGCACTGATCGTGCATGGTGAAGGTTCCTGTTACTCCTTCCAGGACGGTGTATAGGTGAGAGTAGTCTG
>WTJZ01000170.1:3945-7935 GCA_011524615.1 Akkermansiaceae bacterium
CAGAGAAGCATGAGGACCCCATCGAGGACAGAGACTCAGGCAGAGTAACACTGGTGAGTGTAGAGCAGAGGCGGAATGCTTGGTCACCAATGGAGGTTACCCCTTCTGGGATAGTTGCAGAGGTAATCAAGGTGCAGTCCTCGAAGGCCTCATCTCCAATGGCAGTCACCGGAAGGCCATCGATAGTAGAGGGCACGACTAGGTCACCAGAGGCGGTCGTGAGGCAGTCCGTGATCGTGATTTGTGTCCCATCACTCGTGTAGGATAAGTCAGATAAGGTGACGTCTCCGTAGAGGTGCGCTAGGAGTAGGAGGAATAGTGTGACTGTCTTCATATGCCCCTCCACATTAGAGAGCGTAATCTGAAACTAATCTGAATAGGTCCTAATCAGTGATGAAGCGTTGCTGAATCTCTGGTGGTACGAGGCTGCATGTCGGTGGCGGTAGTAGGCGGTGGCGATGGGTAGCGATCAGGCGGTAGCCATAGTCTCTCACGGGGCGCGGGATCAGAGAGAGGAGACTCCCTAGCCATTGATAGCCAGGAAGAGCAGAGAGGATCATACAGATGGCAGAGCTCCGCGTCTGGAGCTGTCCTGCATGCCACACATAGATCGTATCGAGCATGATCTCATCAGGGATCCAGTCACGGGCGAAGGCGGACTGGAGGGAGGCAAAGTGAAAGACCCCCTCAGGGTCGCGTTGCCAGATCATCGTGATGGCGCGATTACAGAGACCACAGTCTCCATCATAGAAGACGATGGAACGTTGAGCTGGTGGTCGTTGGGCATCCATATAGTCAATATAGCATGCTACGTCTCCTTTTCAACATTGGCTGGTCATGAGGCGAGAGATGAGGTACGAGCAGGGTATGAAGGTTGTTGCATTTCTATTAGCAGTGGTTGGCCTCGTGCAGGCGGATGAGTGCGCGCGTCGCATCTTTGATGCTCAGCAGGCACCGATTGCTCCCATCACCGTCGACCGTGAGATCTCAGTCTCTGAGGCCTATGAGATACAGTCCGAGTATAATGCCCTCATGGAGGCGGAATTAGGCTCCGTGGTCGGGTATAAGGTCGCTTATGCCAGTAAGGCTTCACAGGAAAAGTGGGGCATCGAGGCGCCTACCTTTGGTACCTTCTTCCGTCAGCAACAGGTACTGGACGGGGGCTCGGTACAGGCGGAGGACTTTCTCCTCCTGCTGAATGAAACAGAAATCGCCTTCACGATCTCCCGAGACATCACGCACCGGATCGAGACGGTTGAGGAGCTCATGCCATACATCGCTAGCGTCCACGCAGGACTAGACGTGCCCAATAACCGCTTTGATCGTAGTCAAGGGGCGATTCAGGTCGCTGATGTGATCGCCATGAGTTGTGCGACCCATACCTATGTGATCGGTGAGGGAGTGGCTCCTGACCAGATCGACTTCACCGCGCTCCATCTCACCCTAGAGCATGATGGGCAGACCGTCTACGAGGGAGAGTCGTCGAACGTGATGGGAGACCCGCGTAGGGCCCTGCTCCTGCTGTCGCATCATCTCCTCGACCAAGGGAGTAGTCTACGAGCAGGAGATGTTGTGCTCAGTGGTGCTGTGGCGGCGGCTTATGTACCTCCGTCTGTCGAGGCGAGGAAGGGGCAATACGTTGGCCACGTCACAGGCTTGCCCGATGTGTCCTTGTACGTGAAGTAGGGCTTACCCTTTCTGCGGGCCGAACGCCTTCTCCAGCATCTCGCGACGGTAGTTGAAGATGTGTTCGAGCTTCTTACGGACGAAGAGCTTGTGCGGAATCTCTCCTAGGAGAGAGTACCCGATGGAGTAATGCACCAGATCTGTCATGAGAACGCCGTCCTCATGTGGCTCAAAGGTGTGCAGGTGATGCCAGAGCTTATAGGGACCAGAGAGCTGCTGATCGACGAAGCTCTTGCCCTCATCAACATGGGTGATCTCCGTGACCCATGGCACCCATACGCCCTTCATGATCATGACCTTGTATGTGATGATCTGCCCTGCATACATCTTTTCTGATGGTAGGTAGGTGATCTCAAACCCTAGGTCATCTGGAGTAATCGAGTCGAGATTACGAGGGGAGGAGAAGAATTCCCAAGCCTGCTCCATAGTGAGAGGGAGGACTTGTTCCTGCTTGAGGTGGTGGACGATCATTCTCCAAGGTACGATCGCTTTTCTATCGTGCAAATGTTTTTGACGAATCTATCTGACATGGCTATACCTATCGCATGAAGATCCCTTTGTACATCTGCATTACCAGTATGGTCGGCGTAGTCTGGCTGACTTGGTTCTTACGTACCAAGGATATGGATTTTCACCCTCCAGGAGGTATCGTCGCAGGGCTTAATTCCTTTCCTCCTACGGAACAACAGTTCATCGGTCCTCCTGCTCCCGACCTCTTTAATGAGGACATCCTACCAGCAGAGGGCGTGAATGTCGCACTCGATACCTTTAGCGATCTCGTCACGGAGCCAAAGGTGCTTGAGCGAATGTTCGCGGTACTTCAGGCCGATGGTGACCCTGAGATCATCTACCTGACAGGGGAGCGCATGCTCGAGTGTGCCGAGATCTCCCCTGAGCGTAAGCGTGAGGTGATCTCGCGATTACAAGAGTATCAGGTCTCCCCATGGGTCTATGATACTAAGGAGGTACAGGAACTATCGATCCTAGCGACCGCACCTGCCTCAGAACATGACCAGATAGAGGCCTATCTCGATGAACTCTCTCAGATGGTGACGCAGAGTAGTGGGGCTCAGGTCTCCCTCCAGTATTCACTCGTCGAGGGCGAGGGCTCTCTCTCGATCGCAGACGATGAGACCTCTGCTCTCACACTCTCATCTACGGCCTCGATCCAACAGTGGGCCGCTACCTTTTACCAACTCATCCGTAATCAGTTGGAAGAAAAGGACACCCCCATCACTCTCACTTCCGAACCTCTATCGGATACTGAGACGATCCAAGTGGCGATCACCCGCCATGCCTGGGCACTGGTGATGCAATAAGAATGATCGTTCAGATCAATTGTAGTCATCCATCTGATCTCGTTTCTCGTTTTGGCAGAAAAAATGAGACAATTCTGGCTTGCATAGAGTCAGGTATTGACGAAAGAACCATAAAAGACATGAAAACTGCTCTCTTTAGCTTACTGCTCTTATCCCTCTTCTTCACTAGCTGTGGAAGCAAGGTTCCGAACAATGCGGTTTATGTAAACCCGTACCCACAAGGAACGCATAAGAACTTTCTCGCACGCTTAGACTACTTGCAAACTCATGATATCTACAAGGACGTCATCGAGTACGAAAAGGCAGATCCTAAGAAGACCTACATCGAGATCAATCTTTCCTCTCTTCGTGGCCAACTCTTTAATAAGGACGGCCTCGTGATCCTCGACTACCCGATTGCAGGCGGTACTGAGGAGTTCCCTACCCCAACTGGTAAGTTCCGTATCTGGGAGAAGAAGGAAGACAAGGAGTCAAACATTTACGGTGTGCTCTACGATAAGGAAGGTAACGTCATCAAGAAGGATGCTGATGTCCGTGTCGATGAGGTGACTGAGGAAATGGTCTTCGACGGTGCTGATATGCCCTACTGGATGCGTCTCACCGGTGACGGGATCGGCATGCACCAAGGCAACGTCCCACGTCGCCCTGCTTCCCACGGCTGTATCCGACACACCATGGAAGGCGTGAAACAGGTCTTCGCTAAGGTCGAGGTCGGAACCAAGGTTACGATTAAGTAAGCTGAGCAGACACCAGATAACAAAAAACGCGAGCGGTCATCCCCTCGCGTTTTTTAGTGTCCAGAGGGAGAGGGGATGAAACTGCTAAGGGCGTTTGAAATGAACCGCTAAGGCGCGTAAGACGCAAAGTTACTTGCTACACGTTGGTCTCATTGGTGAGGGAGGTATCTAGAGCAAAAAAAGGAAATGCCCCAACGGGGTAACGGAACTTAGCGAAGCCTGAAGCTCATGAAATGTGCGTAGGGCTG
>WTJZ01000200.1 GCA_011524615.1 Akkermansiaceae bacterium
ATAATCCCCATCATAACCTTGAGCACCCGTTTCAGAAGTATTAATATCAAACGAGAGTGGGACTTGCCCAGTTGTTGCTGGGTGCCCCATTTGAAGAACATAATCTCCATCTGTTGATAGGGTAGTACTAGATCCACCTAAAATCTGCTGATCATCAGTAGGGGCAAAGCTTGCTAGCGTATCTGTAGAGAAGTCTTGATAATAAAGAGTGGTTGCTGCCTGGGTACGCAAAGCCCCAGCCGACACCAATATCATAATGGCGGTAATGTATTTCATAATAAGCACGATTACAATAACACATACCCATAATACTAACAATTACTATTTAGCGAAATTGTAATTCACAGTTCACGTGCAACTATCATTCACACCCTCTGCTCTACAGAACGCAGAGAAACATCTCCGACTTCAATATGCGACGGAGTCTCTAGAATACGGTATATCTGCAGAGCAACATCTTCATCAGTCAGCATATTCATCTCCTTCTTCGTCGCTTCCAACTGCTCCTCACGACCACGAAAATACGTTTCTAATAATGGAGTATCGACAAAACCAGGAGAAATAGAAGAGACGCGCACCTTACTTCCTCGAGATCTTAACTCAAGACGAAGCGCTTCAGTGAGCGCTTTGACCGCAAATTTGGTAGGCGAGTAAAATCCTCCTGAAGGCGGGACACGATGTCCGCTCATGCTTGATACATTCACAATTTGTCCGTCGTTCTCAGGAAACATAGGAAGAGATATCTTTGCACAATACGCTAACGCTTGCACATTTACAGCCCACATTTCCGACCATTCCTTGGGATCACCGTCAATTATTGACGACATATAAGCAACCCCTGCATTATTGACTAGAGCCTCGAAGGTACCGACTTGCTCTAAGGCTTCGCGGACTTGCTCCAAGTCACGAAGATCCACCGACAAATGCTTCACCCCCTCTACCTCAGGAGCCGTTCGACTCAGGCAAAATACGGTCCAACCTTTAGCTGCTAATAACCGAGATAAGGACTTACCAATTCCGCTACTTCCACCTGTGATCACTACTCTTTTCGACATATTTCATCACAATACTTGAGATCTTCAATTGAGCAACCCATAATCAATTGCATCTCAAACACTGAAATTTATAATCTGCGTCACTAAAAATCCACTCCTTCACGCCTGATGAGCTAGCTGTTATATTTTCATTCCTTGATAGAAAAACTTACATATTGCTCACTCCTGAATTAAACTGTAACATTCAAATCCATCCATCGTAGTTGTAATATAATGATGAATACCCTCAAATACCTAACCACTCTATCAGGAGCATTGATTTGCGCTCTCCCCCTCGTTTCGGGAGCTAAAGAAAAAAACCCAAAGTACGTTAGCTTGGGTGACGCACACAAAGGAACACTCGAGCTGGACTTAAAAATCCTCAATCAATTTGTCGATCAACCGAAGAGTACTCAAGACTTCTACATCAAGGGCAGAGAAGCGATCCTTTCCGACCAAGGTACTGAAAATTTCGCTAAAGTCTGTGCCCAGTTTGGCCACCAGATCGTTGGAGCTCCAATGCTAGGCGACATCACGACCGATTCTATCAAGGTAAGAATCCACACTCCTACCCCTCAACAAATCACCGTAAAGGTCACAGATGGGAAAAAGGAGCTCTCCTTTAACTCGCAGCAACAACAACTGGTCAATTTCATCTCATGCCAGGGTCTCTCTCCTGATACAGCTTACACTTATCGCGTTCTCAATTCAGCTCAGACTGAAATCGGCGTTGGCTCATTCACCACACCACCTACCGCCCAGTCTCAGAAATCATTCAGAATCGCAGTGGGGGCAGACTTTCACAAGATTGGTCTCCATCGCCCGGAACTATTAGAGCAGGTCCAAGCGCGAGGAAATAGAGCAATGATGCTACTAGGAGACCTCGCGGTGGATGGTCGTAGAACGATTCCTGAGAGAGATATTGACTACCTTTTACGCGATGTTTCTCCGGTATGGAAACAGTTCTCCGCGAATGTTCCAAGCTACACCTCATGGGATGATCACGATTACTACGGGAATGATACCGGAGGCAAGACTGCAGGGAAATCAGGTAAGCACATGATTCCCGTCAACGACTTCCGCAAGAATTGGAGAAAGCAATGGAACAACCCAACGCCAGACCCTGAACGCGAGGGAATTTACTTTTCTACCCATCTTGGCCCAGTCCACATGATCATGTGTGATACGCGCTCCTGCCGAGTAAATGAAGCCCGCGGCGAACACAACTCCTTTCTCGGTGAAGAACAAATGGCAT
>WTJZ01000132.1:0-15191 GCA_011524615.1 Akkermansiaceae bacterium
GCAAAGACGCTAAGACGCAAAGATTGATAATTTGACCTTATTATTTGTCATTAACTCCTTAATGATGCCCCGCTAATGATTCTTTGAGTTTTCGCTCTATCTCGCTCAATTCTAAACCCAGCTTTCTCTCAACGCCGACAAGATTAATTCATGAACACTGAAGAACTTGCAAAAGACGTCGTAGATTGCATATTCCAAGTTCATCAAGAGCTAGGACCTGGACTCTTAGAAAGCTCATACGAGATATGTCTTTGTCACGAACTCTCGGCACGAAACATTCCTTTCCAGAGGCAACTCAAGTTACCACTCCATTACAAAGGAATCAAATTAGACGCTGGATACAGATTAGACTTGCTCATCGCTGACCAGATCATCGTCGAACTTAAAGTCGTCGAGAAGCTTGAGCCTCTTCACAAAGCACAGCTATTAACCTACCTAAAGCTCTCTCATAAAACTCTTGGATTACTAGTTAACTTCAACTCTAACCTCATCAAGGATGGAATAAAAAGAGTAGTCCTAAACCACAAGACAAGATAACGTCCACGAAAGATGGTCGAAACCTCATTAAATGCGCCTCCCCTAATAACCCAAATACAAAATCCTTTGCGTCTTCGCGCCTTTGCGGTCAATTCTAAGCCGTCCCTCTCTATTCTCAAGAATCTCTCTCCGTGATCTCCGCACCTCAATGGTGCACTATCCCTATCAACTATGTCCACACCCACCATCGACCGAATTCTCCGTCTCTCAGGCACTGATGCCTATAACCATACTGCTGATAAGAACTTCCTCATGATCGGGGAACGAACCAACGTGGCGGGCTCTCCCCGTTTCGCTAAATTAGTCCGCAGTAATGATCTCGAGAAGGCTGTTGATGTCGCACGTCAACAGGTAGAGAACGGTGCGAATGTGATCGATATCTGCTTCGATGACGGTCTCATTGATGGGGTCGAAATGATGGGCAAGTTCCTCCGCCTACTCCAAGCAGAGCCAGATGTGGCAGCCGTTCCGATCATGGTCGACTCCTCTAAATGGGAAATCCTGGAAGAAGGCCTCAAATACCTCCAAGGAAAAGGCATCGTCAACTCTATCTCGCTCAAGGAAGGGGAAGAAAACTTCCTAAGACAAGCGAAGGTGATCAAACGCTATGGCGCCGCAGTCGTGGTCATGGCCTTTGATGAACAAGGACAGGCGGCGACATACGAAGAAAAGATCCGCATCTGTAAGCGTGCTTACGACCTCCTCATGACGGTCAACTTCCCCCCTGAGGACATCATCTTCGATCCTAATATCCTCACCATTTTCACCGGGATCGAGGAGCATAATTCCTATGGAGCAGACTTCATCAATGCCACCCGCTGGATCAAAGAGAACTTACCGCACGCTAAGGTCAGCGGTGGAGTCTCGAACATTTCCTTCTCCTTCCGGGGAAACAATGTCGTGCGTGAGGCCATTCACTCAGTCTTCCTCTACCACGCCGTTAAGGCCGGGATGGATATGGGCATCGTGAATGCGGGGATGCTCGAGGTCTATGATGAGATCGACCCTCGCCTGAAGGCACTCATCGAACCAGGTGTACTCAATGAACGCGACGTCACCGAAGAACTCGTCGACCTCGCAGAAGAGTTCAAGGGCAAAGGAGGAAAGAAGAAGGTAGAAGATCTCAGCTGGCGCGAAAACAGCGTCGAGAAGCGACTCGAATACTCTCTCCTCAAGGGCATCGACAAGTTCATCAATGAGGACACAGAAGAGGCTCGCCTCAAGTACGGTAAGCCACTCTCAGTCATCGAAGGCCCGCTCATGGATGGCATGGGTATCGTCGGTGACCTCTTCGGTGCAGGTAAGATGTTCCTACCTCAGGTTGTTAAGTCTGCCCGTGTCATGAAGAAGTCGGTCGCATGGCTAGAGCCATACATGGAGAATGAGAAGGAAGAGCGTATCCGAGCGGAAGCACTCCGCCTGCAGAGCGAGAATCCAGCGCTCTCTGAGGAAGACGCCACCCTGGAAGCGACCAAGGCCTTCTCTAATGGAACAATGGTCATCGCTACAGTGAAGGGGGATGTTCACGACATTGGTAAGAATATCGTCGGCGTCGTGCTCCAGTGTAATGGATATGACGTCATCGACATGGGTGTGATGGTTCCTTGTGACAAAATCCTAGAGAAAGCCCTAGAAGTCAATGCAGACGTCATCGGCCTCTCAGGCCTCATCACCCCTTCTCTCGATGAGATGATCAATGTCGCACAAGAGATGCAGAAGCGCGGATTCCAAGACATGAATGACGGCAAGGGAATCCCTCTCCTCATCGGAGGAGCTACCACCTCTGCGGCTCATACCGCCATTAAGATGGATGAGCACTACGACGGCCCGATTATCCATGTCTTAGACGCCTCCCGCTCGGTACCAGTCATGACAGCTCTCCTCTCTGAGGACCAGAGAGCTCCATTCCTAGATGAAACGAAGGAGAAGTACGATAAGTATCGCGAACAGTTCGGCGCCCCTACGACTAAGGACTGTGTCTCCATCGAAGAAGCACGCGCTAATAAATTTACACCCGAGGGTGGATGGGACGCCTATACGCCACCAGTACCCAGCTTTACCGGTACCCGCACCCTTGATAACCAATCACTCCGTGAACTCACCAACTATATTGACTGGTCTCCATTCTTCCACGCTTGGGAGATCAGAGGAATCTGGGACGCTGAGAAGAAGGAGCTCAAAACGCGTAATGCAGGTGGAGCAGAAGAGGCTCAAAAGCTCTACCATGACGCACAAGAGCTCGTCGAACAAATCATCGCTGAGAAGCGATTCACTGCACGTGGCGTCTACGGGTTCTTCCCAGCCGCCTCTGATGGAGATGACATCGTCATCTACGATCCAGTATCTGATGAGGAGAAGACTCGCTTCCACACCCTGCGTCAATGCCTGAAGAAGAAGAAAGCTGGTAAACCACACTACGCTCTCTCCGACTTCGTCAAACCTCAAGACGACTATCTCGGTGGCTTTGTCGTCGGAATCCACGGTGCCGATGAGTGGGCTAAGGAAATCGAAGAAAAGGAAAACGACCCTTATAAATCCATTATGGTGAAGGCGATTGCTGACCGATTCGCTGAAGCCTTCGCCGAACTGATGCACCACCGTGCCCGTGTCGAATGGGGATATGAGCGTCCGAATGAATTCAACAACAACGAACTCATCAAGGAACTCTACCAGGGCATCCGTCCTGCGCCAGGCTACCCTGCTCAGCCAGACCATACCGAAAAGCAACTCCTCTTCCCGCTACTAGAGGCGACAGAACTCACCGGAGTAGAGCTCACCGAATCCTGTGCGATGCATCCTGGTGCAGCAGTGAGTGGTATCTATTTCTCACATCCTGAGTCTCGCTACTTCGCTATCACCGATCTGCAGAAGGATCAGTTAGAAGACTATGCACAGCGTAAGGGTATGCCTCTCGAGGTCGTAGAGAAGTGGCTCGGCCCATGGAAGGGCTATTAATCCGCTTCTGCTCACACTACCAAAAAAGCCTCAGCAAGAGATCTTGCTGAGGCTTTTTTTATTACCAGGAAGATCACTTACGCGATCTCGAGGAGTACTTCGTCTCCTAGTACCACGAGCTGGATCTCACCCTGTAGGGTCTGGTCGATGTATGGGGAGTTGATCGACTTAGACTTGAAGAACTCCTTAGAGTACGTCGTCGTCGAGTTCTCGTCAAAGAGGAGGAACTCGGCAGCCCCACCCTCTTCTACTGGTACTGCAGGGATCTGCATCAAGCGACGTGGCTCTGCAGAGAATTTATTCACGATGAGAGGCCAATCAAGTTGCCCCTTGGTCACAAACTCATGATAGAGAGAAACAAGAGCCGTCTCGAGTCCCGTAATCCCGTTAGGAGCATTCACGAAGTCAACTGAAGTCTTCTCGTAATGCGTATGCGGAGCGTGATCCGTAGAGATGATGTCAAAGGTGCCATCCTTAAGACCAGCGAGGAGCTCCTCATTATCCTGAGCCGTACGGAGTGGTGGGTTCATCTTGAAGTTTGTGTCGAAGTCACCAATGTGCTCTTCATTGAAGATGAGGTGGTGAGGGCAAACCTCTGCGGTCACACGTGCTCCCATCTCTTTCCAGAACTTAATCGTCTTCACCCCGATACCTGAGGAAACATGTTGAATGTGCAGGTGAGCTCCTGTCGCGTGAGCGATACGGATATCGCGATCCATACAGATCTCTTCACTCATCGCAGGGCTACCCTCGATCCCGAGCTCGTAGCTCTTCTTACCTTCGTTCATCGCTCGTGGACCTGAGAGAGCAGGCGTCTCACAGTGACTGGCAAAGAACATCCCAAACGGTGTCGCGTACTCCATCGCTCGCTTATAGAGCGCCGGATCATCTACCGTATCACCATCATCAGTCAGCATAAGTACGCCCGCTTCTTTCATCCCTACGATCTCCGCAAGTTCTTCACCTGCGCGCCCCTTAGAGACACAGCCTGAAGTGTAAACATTGATGCGTGAGACCTGCTTCGCCTTATCTAAGAGATCGCGTACGATCGAAGCCGAATCGATTGCAGGAGAAGTGTTAGGCATCATCACGATCCCGGTGACACCACCATTGATCGCGGCCTCACTACCACTCTGGATATCTTCCTTATGCGTCTGTCCTGGTTCGCGGAAGTGCACGTGCGTATCAAACATCGTCGGCATCATCAGCTTACCTGCTGCATCGACCACCTTAGCCCCTTCAGGAACTTCTAGCCCACTTCCAATGGCTTGGTACTTGCCCTCTACGACGAGAACATCCTGCGCCTCGGAGATGGCATCCTCGGAGACTATTCGTGCATTCTTGATCAGTAACATAATATCAGTTGTTACTGGCATAGTGCGGTATCAAGGAGGAGAGTCAAGAACGCCTTTCCCCTCCTTCTCTATCCCCGTGACTCTTAAGACAATCTACCGACAAAGCGCTCCATGCGATCCATCGCGATCTCGAGCTTATCAAAGGCGGTCGCATAGCAACAACGAAGGAAGCCCTCACCACACGCCCCAAAGGCCGTACCAGGAACCGCGGCCACATCCTCTTCTTCCAAGAGACGTACCGCAAACTCATGACTGCTCAGTCCATAACGCGTAATGTCAGGGAAGACATAGAAGGCTCCACCTGGAGAGTGACAATCGAGCCCCATCTCATTGAGTCGCTTGACCATATAGTTACGACGACGCTCATAGTCGGCCTTCATATTGTTCACCGCATCGGAGCCATTCTCCAGCGCCTCGATCGCGGCATACTGACTCGTGATCGGAGCACAGAGCATTCCGTACTGGTGGATCTTCATCATCGCGTCGATCAGAGCTGGCGGAGCACAGGCATACCCCATTCGGAAGCCCGTCATCGCAAAGGCCTTGGAAAACCCGTGTAATAAGATCGTACGCTCCCTCATCCCCGGCATCTGTATGATACTGAGACCAGGGTCGCCCTCGTAAGTGAGCTCACTGTAGATCTCATCGGCTAAGACGATCAGATCGTGCTCTACCGCTACCTTAGCTATCTCCGCTAATTCCTCAGGAGTGGCGATCGCTCCCGTCGGGTTCGTCGGATAGTTCAGGATCAGGACCTTACTCTTGGGGGTGATTGCTTTGCGAATATCATCCGCTTGGACGGCAAAGCCGTGCTCCTTCTTGGTCTCCACCACTACAGGTTGTGCATGGGCCATCGAGATGCTCGGGCTATAGGAGACATAACAAGGCTCGTGATAGATGACCTCGTCACCAGGGTTACACAGTGCTCTAAGAGCGAGATCCATCGCCTCAGATACTCCTACAGTGACGAGTACCTCTGTTTTAGCGTCATAGTCGACACGGAAGAAGTCAGTGACATACCGAGAGATCGAGTTCCGGAGCGTCTCGAGTCCTAGGTTAGAGGTATACGAGGTCTTCCCCTTCTCTAGGGAGTAGATCGCCGCCTCTCTTATATTCCACGGAGTCTCGAAGTCAGGCTCCCCTACTCCGAGAGAAATTACATCCTCCCTCCCGATCACGAGCTCGAAGAAGTCTCTAATGCCGGAGCGCGGAATCGCGTTCACCGTGTCTGAAATTTTGCTATCGTAGTCCATGGTCTTACGGAGTTACTGGGAGGCGTTCTTGTTCTTCATCTCGCTCGAAGATGATGCCATTCTCCTTATACGTCTTCAGCTGGAAGTGAGACTGGGTGGATATCACACCCTCAATCGTCGCGAGCTTCTCAGAGACAAAGCGAGCTACCGCTACGAGATCCTTGCCTCGGACTTGTACGATGAGGTCGTACCCGCCACTGTAGAGAGCACAGGTCTCGACTTGTGAAAACTTAGCGATTCTCTTCGCAATACGGTCAAACCCGCCATCACGCTCAGGAGTTATCTTAACCTCGATCGTCGCCGTGACCCCACTGCCCTCGATCTTCTCCTCGTTGAGCAGCCATGGGCGACCAATGATAACACCATCTGCAACTAAGGCGGCAATCTGGGCATCAACGTCTGCTCTCGTTAATCCTAAATTCCGCGCGATCTCATCACGCGATATATCCCCATCGCCCTGAATCAGTTGCAGTATCTCTTGCATTCCAGTTCTTTAACCTTCCCTTATCACTTAGGCAACAAAAAGAGTCTCTATTCTCCCTTCTTCCTTCCCCGTGCCCACAAGACGTAGAGTAAGAGTAATCCCCCAAAGAGCCATGGCTGTAATGAGAGCACGCGAGCAAAGGCTGACTGATCCGAGTCATACTGCGCCGCGATCTCTGGTCGTTTCGCAAAGACGACGGCTTGGGCAAAGAGGAGTGATGCTAATCCGTAGCCCAAGTTCAACGCCATCCCCTTCACACTCAAGATCGTCGCCCGTCTCGAGGAATCTGTCATCTTGTGCAAGTTATTATCCGCAATGAAGGAAAAGAGCCCAAAGGTCGTCATACAGAGGATACTCGGCACTAAGCCATAGATCGGAATCGTTAAGCCTACCCCAGTGAGCCCCACTAAAGCGATGCCCCCAATAATGATCAAGGCCGTCTGTGGGGTAAACTTTCGGTTCAACCACTTAGCAAACTCCGGCGTCACCATTCCCAATAGTCCTGCTGTCGCCCCCATGAATCCCCACGTCGCAGGTGGCAACTGAATCTCACGATAATACTCACTCGTCACAGTGGCATAGTTTCGGATAAAGGCATCGATCAACATCGTACCAATAATGACAACGGCAACCTTCTTCGTCGTGATCGACCACTTCAGCGTCTCTACGGTCAATCTAAACGCCTCTCGCGTAGAAGCCTTCTTCTCCTGTGAAAACTCTACCTCCTTCATCTGAAGCGCTAGGGACAGGCAGAAAATCCCCTGGATAAACACCATCAACACAGGGAACCGCATCGTCACCTCTGAAGACAACTCCACCTCGAGCCCTATCCAGCTGAGAAAGGTATTCACCGCAGTCGCATCATACATCACGCCCCCTAGTAACATCGAGATAACAAATCCAGCAGAGCGCCAGCGCATCACACTCGAGAGTACCTTCTCCTCCCATAGGTGGGAGAGCCCTTTTTGCTCTAAGGTCTCGTATGCCAGCGCTTGATCCGCGCCACTCGCAGCGGCCTCTGAGACTCCAGACAGGATTCTATTGGTGATACACATCAGTAATAGTATCCACCCTCCCTGCACCGGTGCGAAGAGTAAGAGCGCCATCTCCACCACCATCAGCATCGCGGACAATACAACCAACTTACGACGCCCAAAAGTATCCGCCAAAGCACCTGAAGGAATCTCCAATAACAGAATAGAAAGCGCCCAGAGCGCATTGAGGCGCGAATAGTCCTCTAGGCGTATTCCTAGATCGACAAAGAATACGGCCAATACGGGATAGTAGGCTCGTGCATTATACAGAATCGTAAACCAGCGATAGAGCCTAATATTTTTTTCCTCAAATGCGTTCACCCCACACATGTAGCCCTTACGCCACAAAATGCGAGGAGAAAAGACTATGCCGGAATGATAGTCTCTAAATACTCCGTATCAGCAGTAGCCCGTAACGGAGATGCGCCTACCGGCATGAGGAAAAAGTCGCCCGCCACAAAGGTCTTCCCCTCCACGGAGTTTAACTGGCCAGACACAACGGTAAAAATCGCAAACCTCCCGTCTACATGCGGTCTCACCTCTTCATTAGCATCAGCGTGACGGTGATCCACCTTGAAGTACTCACAGTCTGAGATCTTAGTACACGTCGGAGGCTCTAAGACAGGAGTCACGTCGTCAAAGTCGATACACATCATCGACTCTCTCACATGGAGGTCACGAGGCTTCCCGTTCAGCCCTACGCGGTTCCAGTCGTAGACTCGATAAGTCGTATCAGAATTCTGCTGGATCTCATAGATCAGGATCCCCGCCCCAATCGCGTGCAAACGGCCCGACTCAATATGAATGGATTCCCCTGTCTTCGCGTCGATCGAGTGAATCTGTTCTTCTACGGTTCCATCAAGGATCGCTTGCTCGAAGGACTCCTTAGTTACCCCCGCCTCTACTCCGACATAGAGCTTAGCATCTGGTTCTGCATCAGCAATGAACCACATCTCCGTCTTTGGCTCTCCTCCGAGAGCATCAGCTTGCTCCTGAGGTGGGTGTACCTGCACTGAGAGATCGCTCTGCGCATCGAGAATCTTAATCAAGAGAGGGAAGCGGTCACAATCTGGCATATCCTTCCCAAAGACCTCTTCTCTGTACTCATTCCATAAGGTGTTCAATGTTGCGCCATCATACTTCCCGCCAGTCACGACGGACTGCGCTTCCTGCCGGTCTGTCATCTCCCAGGATTCGCCATAGGGCACATCCTGCGACGGAAGTTGCCGTTGGTACACGGACTCTAAAGATCTACCGCCCCAGACGCGCTCCATATAATGTGGGTGAAAGATGATTGGCTCCATTTGACAACCACGATCACAAATCTGACTAAAAAGTCAATCCTTTTCTTCAATACTTTTACCTTTTAAAACAGGACTTCTGAATTCATTATCTGTCCAGTAGCAATAATCTTTTTCCTAAATAAGCCTGCTTCTTTTAATCCTTTTAGAACCCATTGCTCTTTTTCTGAAGTTGGCGTGTTAGTCTCTCCTCCAGAGAAAGTATGTAAAAATTGCATCTCCCCTTCTTGGTTTTTGAACTGTCGGGTGAGGCATGTCTCAATCTCAGCTCCAGATAACTGCATCGCTGGCGAAGCACAGAGAGTTTGAATCAATTGATCTCTATAGGCTTCACTATCACATAACTCCAGAGCCTCTAAGAGAGCCTTACCGATAGATTTCACCGCATCATGGTGATAATCCATGGTTCTCTTTGGAACCGCGAGCACCTTCTCTGGGTGATTCGTATTGAGAGAGATGGAGTCTCCGACAATCCATCCTGACCCATTGGCCTCCGCCTGCGTACCCCATGGTTCTCCCGCACAGAACCCATCGATCATTCCCTTCTCTAGTAAGTCAGGGAAGAGCTGCGGCGGAAGGAATACAATATCGATCTCACTAATAAAGTTCTTCAAATGCTTCGACAACCATTGGAACAACAAGATCAGGTGGGACGAATACGGGTTAACGGTAGCAAAGGTCCACTTACGCCCATTTGGCTCAGCTCTCTCATTCAGCGTGGCAGCGAGCAACTCAGGATTACTAAACATCTCCTTCGTCACACTCTTAGTGAGAGTAATAGTATTACCATTAGCATTCATAATGAGAGGTATTGACATCGAGGTCTGATAACATCCCACTCCATTATGCATAGCGTATGGCAGACCTAGTAAGGTAGACGCCATATCGAGTTCCTTATGGATTAGCTTATCACGCACAGTAGCCCAGCCAACCTCCTCACTCAGGGTCACGTGTACCCCATGCTTCTCAAATAATCCTTCCTTCTCAGCTACCAGTAATGGAGCACTGTCGATAAGTGGAACATAACCAATCTTGAGGGTATAATTGAGAGGGTCAAAAGCCATACTTTTCATCTCAAGCATGAGCCATGCCAATTAAAATTCTTATTTTGGCACACGTCTTGCTAGTTGAACATGAATATTTATCATGAGTCCCTACCCTGACATTAGACAAATGCGCGCCTTTCTTTCTGTGGCGGAGACGAACAGCTTCACAAAAGCTGCCCAACTCATGAACCTCACTCAGTCTGCGATCTCGCACTCTATTAAGAGTCTAGAAGAGCAGCTCGGTGTATGTCTGATCGAACGATCCGGCAAGAGACTCTCCATCACACAAGACGGGACGATCTACCTTGCTCGATGTCAGAAGGTCATCAGGGAACTAGAACTCGCCCACCAAGAACTCACCAACCTCAAGCAATGGAGTCAGGGACGTATCCGGATCGGCGCGACCCACTCGATGGTGAAGTACGTCCTACCGGGAGTGCTCCGTGAATTCAGAGATTGCTTCCCTAGATGTGAGGTAGTCGTCACAACTGGTGACTCAGCGACTCTGATCCAAAAACTCGACAATGCCGAGATTGACTACGCCTTCGGGATGAAGTCTAAGCACCCTAGTTGGTGTCAATACGAACAACTCTTCTCCGATGAAATGGGCTTCGCGATCTCCTCAGCACACCCATGGGCACAACTCTCAGAAGTACCCTCGACCGACCTACAGGACGACAACTTCCTCGTCTACGGAAAGTCCAGTGAAACCTTCCGCCTCATCCGTGAGCAGGTAGAGAAGCTAGGCATCAAACTCAAGATCTCCATGAACCTCGATGACATGGAAGCGATCAAAGAGATGGCCAAGATCGGACTAGGAGTAGGTATCGTCGCCCCATGGGTCGCCAAACGCGAACTCGAAACAGGGGAACTCTCCTTCGTCAAATGCTCAGGCATCGACATCAAACGTGACTGGGGAGTGTACTACCACGATATGAAGAAGCGTACTCTACCGGAAGCCACCTTCCTAGGAATCTCTCGCCTCGTCTGCCGAGGTGCTCATATGCGATAGTATCCTACCGAGCAGTTTGATTATAGAGGTGATTGCACTCTCCTTTCACCTCCAAGAAAGCGCTTATTTCGTGTCATTCCGCATTTTCCGCGGTTGACTCTAAATGAGGTAAGAGGATTTCCCCTCTCACGAAAAAAGCCTAGGAACTGATCCCTAGGCTTTTTGCTATGTTGATATCAGAGAAAAAATTACTTCACTGTCATGATTCCCTTCATAATCGAGAAGTGACCAGGGAATGAGCAGAGGAATGGGTATTCGCCAGCTTCTGTTGGAGTGAACGTAAGTGCTTCTTCTTCACCAGGTCCGAGAACCTTAGTAGATGCTACTACGAGAGCCTTGTTCGTGTCATCTTGTGGGATGTATTCTGTTGTCGTTGCAGACATCGCAGCCATTGCGAAACTCGCCAGGTCTGAACCAGGCTTAAGGATCACGAGGTTGTGGCCCATTGCTGTCTTAGGGAGGTTACCTCCGTTTTTGAATGTAACTGTGATTTCTTCACCCGCCTTGGCTTCGAAAGCAGTTACGTCAAATTGCATGGTGTCACCACCGGTGATAACTACGGCCTCAGCCTTCTCATGTTTGTGATCTTTACAACCACAGTCACATGCAGATGCGAATGTCGCACCCGCTACGAAGAGAGAAAGCACTGAATTTCTGAGTGTGTTTGTCATATGTCATGAAACGTAGCACTACTTTCGAATATTCAAAGAAAAATGATGAATGGATAAACTTATGAGGATTATGATCAATAGTGTTCCGCTTGACTTATTGTGTTCATTCGCTAACGTCTTTCGAGAAGGCGTGTTAGCATTCCTGCTGAACGAGCAAGCCTCACCCTCATGCCCCGAACCCTGAACCACCCAGCAACGTGCAAGAAGATGTCCCCACTACTCTAGACGGAATGTATTCCGACTACTTTCTCGACTATGCGAGTTACGTGATCCTTGAGCGAGCCGTTCCGCACATTGGGGATGGACTCAAGCCCGTACAACGCCGAATTCTACATTCGTTAAAGGAGAAGGATGATGGTCGATATAATAAGGTCGCGAATATCGTCGGGCACACTATGCAGTACCACCCTCATGGAGATGCCGCGATTGGGGATGCGATCATCGGGCTAGGCCAAAAGGACCTGCTCATCGATACGCAGGGAAACTGGGGAAACACGCTCACAGGTGACCGCGCTGCAGCCCCTCGATACATCGAGGCCCGTCTCACGCCGTTTGCCAAAGAAGTCTCCTTCAACCATAAGACCACAGAATGGACGGTCTCCTATGATGGACGTAATAAGGAACCCGTTACGCTCCCCATGAAGTTCCCTCTCCTCCTCGCCCAGGGCGTGGAAGGAATCGCAGTGGGGCTGGCATGCAAGATCCTCCCTCATAACTTCATAGAACTGATCGATGCCTCTATTTGTCATCTGCGGAAACAACCATTCGAGCTCTACCCTGACTTCCCCACTGGAGGAATAGCGGACATATCCGACTACAAGGACGGCCTCAGAGGGGGCAAGGTCAGAGTTCGAGCCAAGATCGAGATCGAGAAAGGAAAGATCCTACGTATCAGAGACGTCCCATTTGGGGTCACTACTTCCTCTCTGCAGGATTCGATCGTCTCCGCTAATGAAAAGGGCAAGATTAAGATCTCACGTGTAGACGACCTCACAGCGGAGACCGCCGACATCCAGGTCACGCTCCCTACCGGATCAGACATGGAGGGCACCCGAGACGCGCTCTATGCCTTCACTGACTGTGAGGTCTCCATCTCTCCGAATGCCTGCATTATCGAAGACGGCAAACCACAATTCATCGGAGTCTCAGAAATACTCCGACGCTGTACCGACCAGACCAAGGCACTGCTCAAGCTCGAGCTCGAGATTCATCTCGGAGAACTCCATGATAAGTGGCACTTCTCTTCACTGGAAAAGATCTTCATCGAGAACCGCATCTATCGCGACATCGAGGAATGTGAGACCTGGGAGGCAGTCCTCAAGGCCATTGATACTGGTCTAGAGCCCCATAAGCCACTCCTACGTCGTGAGGTAACAGAAGATGATATCATCCGTCTCACGGAAATCAGGATCAAACGTATATCCAAGTTCGATGCCTTTAAGGCTGACGAAGAGATTAACAAACTCGAGAAAGACATCGAGCAAACAGAAAAACATATCCGAAACCTGACCAGATACACGATCAGGTATTACGAAAACTTAAAGAAAAAGTTCGGACCTGGAAAAGAACGTAAGACAGAGCTGGCTACCTTTGGAAAAGTCGATCGATCACAGGTCGCACTAGCGACTGAGATGCTCTATCTCGACCCTAAGTTAGGATTTGCGGGGTACTCGACTACCCTTAAGAAGGAAGGCAAAGAAATCGAAAAATGCTCTAAGCTGGACGACATCATTTGGATCACCTCGAATGGTAAATTAACAATTGATAAAGTCGGGGAGAAGACCTTCGTTGGTAAAAACCCAACACATCTCTCTCTCTACCGAAAGGATCAAGCAAAGTACTACTGTATCATCTATAGAGACGGGCGTGATGGCTATTCCTACGCCAAGAGGTTTCAAATCGGAGGCACCACTCGAGGGAAAGAATATGACCTCACACAAGGTAAGGCTGGGTCTAGAATCCTGCATCTCTCCATCTTCGATACCGAGGAAGAGTCCGCCCAGCATCAAGTCACCATTAATTATAAATCAGGCCTCGGATTACGCAATCTCAGCCAGCAGTTCCGCTTTGGTGATCTAGCGGTCAAAGGACGAGGGGTCAAAGGAAACATCGCAGCCAAAAACGCAATCTCATCCATCACTCGCGGAAAGAAAGAAGAAGAATGAAATCACTACTACTTACCTCACTAGTCGCCATCACAACCTTCCTATGCTCATGCGCAAACATGCCCACCCGTCTAGGTCCTAAGGTTCTTAAGATCGGTCAGCAGACTACACTCGTAGGCCAAATCAAGCAAATCAAGACGTATGACCAGAATGGGAATACCGTCTATCCCTACTACTTATTCACCAAGCGACTCATCGCCGTAAGTCCCTCTGGTGCCTACAATCCAGGCGATACGAATAAGATTCTAGACGGGATGGAGATCAAGCTGATCAACGGTGATCAGCGCATCCTCTCACAGTACGATGGTCGAGAACTACAGATCGATGGTACAGTCGCCCCGGGTCAAGGACTCTACTGCCTCAAATACGGCTTCTATGTCGAATCGATTGCTAACATTCGTTGGAATCAATAAGCACGCCACATTACACTTGCACTATTGAGCCCTATCAGACTCAATAGTGACTATGGTAAAACATGTAATTGTAGCATTCGCCTTACTCACGTTCTTTACGTCTGCGAATACCGATAATCGTAAATGGGTCTTAAAGAGTGGTAGTACGCTCCAAGCAGAGCTCGTCTCCTTTGATGAAGAGACACAGATCGTCACACTACTGGAAAATGATCGGGACGAGAAGCAACTCCCCTTCGACAGCTTTAGAGAAGTCGATAAGGCCTGGCTCCTCGAGTGGCTCAATATATCGGATGAAATCAATAATATGGCAGAGAGCCTCGGAGGCTCGCTAGAACATCATCGCGTCTCCGCACAGTTCGAGACAGACCTCTACGTCTATCACCCTGCCCTCGCTGAGGGGACCGTAGAAGAAGACCGCCCAGTGATGATCCTCTTCAATGCGGGAGCTAAGGCTCTCCGCTACATGAAGCGCCATCTCGAGTCAGCAGAAGAGTCGGATATGCTACTCATCTGCTGTGGCCAGTTCCGAAACACGGGTGACGACATCGAGAAGGAATCTGCTTTTCTCGAACGCTTTAGAGAAGTCTTTCCTGCGATCTGTAACCACTTCCGCTTTAACAAGGATCTCGTCTTTATGGGCGGAAACTCAGGCGGTGCATGGCGAGCCTACCACTACTCTGCTTGGATCGAGTATCCATGGGCAGGAATCTATGCGAATGGAGGATGGCTCGGTGGTGAAAAGTACTTCGAAGAAGACTACGCTGACGGGATGAAGGTCGCTATGGTGAACGGAAATGTAGACCATGCAGCGAACCACTGGGTCGAGCAAGACTCAGCGATCCTACAGCAGCACCAGGCCGATATTGCGATTATTTCATTCGAGGGTGGGCACCAAGTACCTCCAACTAAAACGATCACCAAGGCGTTTCGCTGGCTGATCGATGAAAGCAAAAAAACCTCAGAGG
>WTJZ01000132.1:15291-22524 GCA_011524615.1 Akkermansiaceae bacterium
CCCATCGCTGCTCTGAGACGGTTCGCTTCTGAAACAGATGTATCCGCCGCGATCTGCTCCAATAATGGATGCGTCACCTTACGGTTCAATGCGAGGAGGTCGATTAACTGAGCGCTCACCTGCTTATGCTCCAGTGAGGATGCATACGCAAAGATTTCTTCATGAATCGATGGAGTCTCAAATGCTTGTACCGCCTTGAGCGCTAGGCGCAGATCATTCGCATCCCCTGTTGCCATGAGAGCCTTGAGACCAGGAGTCAGAGCAGCATGGAACTTACTCGAGATAATCTGTGGCTGAACACTGAGTGCCAGTTCGATAAACTCTCTCTTCACCAATTCTGGTGCAATCAGCTCGAGTACCTCTGGTAAATCAATGAAGACAGAGATCGAGATCAAGGTTTCTGCATCCAGCTTCTTACCGCGAGCCTCCCAATTCTCAGCAAAGAGCTTATAGCGTTGCTCTGGTCCGAGCGCCTGTGACGCCCAATCCAAATTCGCCGCTGGATACTCCTTAGCCTCTGCCGAATAGAGAAATTCAGCTAGCTCTGCGGGATAGAGTTCCAATGCCTTTCGAGCGAGGAAGCGCTGGAAGTTCTGCTCATACCCGCCCCCATAGGCATTAGCCTTCACCTCAGGCTTACATGCCGAGACGAGAATCGCGACCGCATCCGCATTGGTCTCACCGATCTCCTCCAGTGTTCTCAGGACCTGCTCCTTGACCATATGGTGTGGATGCTCTGCCACTGATGAGACGAGTGCTACCACGGCCTCAACCCCAGGCTGAAAGGTCGCCAGTGACCTGATCGCCTCACGGACTAAGTCCGCGTCTTGCCCGCCAATGACCTGCTGCAGGAGAGCTTGATTATAGTGACCTAAGCTCTCTAGAGACCATAATGCTGCAGTACGTGTCGCATTTGTTAGAGACGTGTCGGCCAGAAGCCCCTCAAGCACAGGAACGAGCTCCACCGCTTGACGGTCAGCAATCTGTTGCCAAGCAGCCTTACGCTCCCATTTCATCTCCGATTGGAGATACGATGGTAGCTCACTGCTATTGGCGGCTAGGATATTCGGAATCTGGCGCCCCTCCTGAGAGACGTGACTGACACGCCAGATGCGTCCATGTGACTTATCACGGTCAGGGTGTTCACGCGGAATCTCATTATGAGAGATAATCTTATTATACCAGTCTACGATATAGAGCGCCCCATCGGGACCAAACTCAATATTCACAGGGCGGAACCATTCATCACCACAGGTTAGGAAGTCCTCTAACATCTCCGACACGACCGTTCCGTCTGGATTACGATCAGAGATAACACAGTCGATCGAGTTTGTGATCGGATTCGCGAGGAAGCCTACATTATTCCATTGAGCAGGAAATCCCTTCGAACCGTTCTCATCATATGCTAATCCAGAAATCCCCGTTCCTCCGATGAGGAAGTCATGAGGAGCTGGCGCTAGAGTCTGATAGTTACGGATCGTCTCACCACCGAGCCCTCGATACGAGACCATGGGATCCATATTAACGAGGGAGTATCCCATATCATTAGCCTCAGTACCGAACCAACGGCCACTCGACTTCATATCGAATCCCCAGATATTCTGCAACCCACAGTTCTGGACCTCAATCTCCTTACCGTCTAAGGAAAATCGTGCAATCTTACTCCAGGTAATATTCGTACTATTACCAGACTCGTTGGCGACAATCTCACCCGCATTGAGAGCGCCGTGAGAAAAATGTACCCAGCCTCCCGGACCACGAACTAAGGTATGAGCCATCGTATGTGAGTCATTGAAGCCAAAGCCTGATAACACCGACTTGTGCGCATCCGCCTTACCGTCCCCGTCAGTATCCTCCAGAAACAACATTTCCGATCCATGCGCGACAAAGGCGCCATTCTTATATGGCAGAATACTCTGAGGAATCGCTAATCCTTCAGCAAAGGCTGGAATTTGCCCTTCCACTTGCTTCGTTGGGTCCTCAATAATGAGAACCTTATCGATACCTCTAGTATTGAGTTGGTAGAGGTCGCGAATCCTCTTAAAGTCTGGGAACTGCTTCTCCACCTCCTTTGGGTCCTCCTTCAGAAGAGCGAGTAACTCATACCACCCGATCTTATCAACGGCATCCATCGGATACATCTCAGCGGTCTGAGTCCAGAGACGCCCTGCGTCATCGAAGGCAATATCAATAGGGTTGATTAAGCCATTCTCCTCAGATGCAATTAACTCTACCTTAAACCCCTCTGGAACCTTAAAGGTCGCTAACTGCTCCTCCGGGCTCAGAACGTTAGCCCTCTCAGACTTGCCCGCTATCCTAGCTGATGCAAAGGGAGTTATCGCACATAGCGATGCCCCGATCAGCGCTCTTGTTATCGATCTGTACATGTTTATTTGATTTCTTTGATCTTGATATTCTTTATCTCTAACTTCGATGCTCCACCTGCGTGCAGCTGAAAGGCGATTACCCCTTTAGTAGGAATGTGCGTATTCTTCTCGATGTAATCAGCGGTCTGAAACCCGTCGATATAAAGCTGATGCCGATCCCCCTCACACACGATCCGATATGTGTGCCACTCGTCCTCTTGAAAGCCAAACGCGTAGAGCGCTTGAGTAATCGCATTTGCTAACGGTCCACGACGATTCTCATCGTAGATGTTGCCCCAGTAATCTCTGCCGATGTCCGCTTGATAGCCTACAATGAGAGGTTCCTGGGTCTGAGGATGAGGCATCAAGACAGATCGATACTGTATCCCACTGTTAATCAATCCTGTCTTATGATCCCCACTTAGGCGAAACGAGCAGGTAAACTCGAAGTTCTCGTACTCATGCTCTGTGGCGAGATAAGTGCGTGTCGTCATGCGCTCGCCACCATTAGATGCCTCGATCACCCCATCCTTGACGGACCAGAACTTATCGTTCTCTGGTACTACGGTCTTCCACCCATTGAGTGTCTCTCCGTCGAACAATGCTACAAAATGTGCATCCTCCGCATATGCAAGGGACGCCACAGCGCCCCCCATAGTTAATAACAATCTACAAATTAGCTTCATTGTAATATGATACGCGCCGCTAGATATAATCTGAACAGCTCCGTACACATATTCTCACATTAAGTTGCTTCTAGACATATGAGCTAGGAATATTCGTATTTGATACTAACGCGCATCAAGTTTTGTAAAAATAAGGTAGCGCATTGGATTCCGTTGAATAGTAAACAGAAGTCCATTAATCTCACGGGGGGGGCCATTCAACGCTCAAATTCCATTCAACCAAGCCCTGTAAAGGCGGCAGATTCCAGCCCAGCCCGCAGTGCCTGTAGGTGTTGCACAGCTTGAAACCCTTGGGCACAAAGGGCTGGGTTAGGAGCGCGGGAGATAAGTGCCGAACGTAGCGTGTCGATGTTGCCTAACGCTAGCAGAGGCGCAACCTAAGGGAGGCGCGCCCACAGGCAATCCTGATCCCGCTCCGCCTCTATCACCCTGAGGAAGAGGCGTTACGTTCGGCGGGATATTGGCTCCGCCTAAACATAGGCCTCCAGGATGCACCTTGGTCGCCTTTGGCGACCAAGCCATCCCTACAGCCTATGCTGAAATCGACCCGCCCTTATCAGGACTGGGTGAATGGGATTTGAGAGTTGAATGGAGACTTTGTGAGTCCAACTTTTCACAAAATTTGATGCGCGTCAGTATATCAGCTCCATCCTTGTCCCGTAAGAACGTCCACATCACAGAGGTACTCGTCCTATGAAGCCAAGCGTATACGTCGTTTGAGTGCATAACCAAATGCGACTAACAACAGGACAAGCACCCGTGGCTCAGGAACCACGCCAAAGCTCATGGTGTAGTGAATCACCGTCTGATCGGTCTCTTGGAACCAAAGGGTATACTCCCCTGCCTCCAATGGGAGCTCATAGCCCATCGGATTAGGAAGCCCCTCCCCCATCGCGACATCACCGCCGTCAGTCTCTAACTCGAGTATATTCTCTCCATTCAACGCACTCGATATCAACGTCGCAAACAATAAGGAGGCAGTATCATCAAAGGCCCCTAAGCTATCCTTAAAGGCTAAAAAGTGCGCTCCAGGAACATCTGTCCCCTCTAGCTCCAGAGTGATCCGCATCGTCTCCAGTCTCATCCCTGAAGGAACCATAAAGGTAAACACATCAGCCGAAAAGCCGCCGCCTTCGTTAATCGTACCCTGTATCGAATTCTCCCCTAACGCGAACTCTCCCAGAAAAGTAGGATCAAACGGATTATCACTCAGAGTATTTACACCCTCTTCATCCCACAGGAGAGTTGCGGAACTCACGGCCATCAATAGCCCGTATGCTAGTAGTATTATTGTTCTCATCATCATTGCTGTGTGACCTCCAGAGGAGGATAGTGTTCGTCATCGTCAGTATGCAGGAGTCGGTCTGCCCCTGCAGATGTAATCGTGAGATCGTTTGCGCCCTCGCTGTGAAACCAATAGGGGGAGCCGTAATCATCGACCAACTGACCATATTCATTAATGCGGGGTGAATCCGCGGGAATGAAGCCGACTTTACATGCATTTTTGCCCAGTAGTGCATTAGTTACTTCGACGTTCAAACCCGCAGAAAAACTTCCCCCGCGGCTCAGGTAGCGTAAGGACGACATGAGCGCGAATATGGCTCCCTTAACTTCTGCTTCACTAGAAGCCGGGTTATCTAAGATCAACATTTCCTCGGAGTACTGTGAGCGGTCGAGAGGGTCATTGAGTAACCGAGCTGTAGACTGATCAAACCGGAGTGCTAGGGCGGCCCGACGATTATATTCATCCGTCCTCGCTCGCTTGTCCTCGTCTGTCTCCACACGCACTGTAGGCGCTACTACTGGGGGTGTTGGTCGCTCTAGCTTCATCACGATCACACACAGCCCCCCCACCAATACGCAGAGAACCGAAACAATGACTAATACCTTACGCATCTTACTTCTTATCCAAAGATCCCAGGAATAGGGTACTCCGTATCCGTAGCGCTCCAGAAGTTCCTAATATTGGGCACCACCGTCTCCATATCGCTATTATTACCGATCCCAAACCAATGCGCTAAGGAGGCATGTAACTGATCCACGGAGGTCGTCGGTAACTGGCGACCTCGCCCTAGATCTGTACTCGTATCAAGCACGATCTCAGGATACTCGCCAAACACTCGTCCCCCTGTGACCGCTCCTCCCATCACCATCGTGTTCCCTCCCCATGCGTGATCTGATCCCGCACTGTTCGGAGTGAGTGTTCGTCCAAAGTCCGTCGCTGTATACGTTACGATCTCATCATGCGCACCAATCTCCTTCATCGCGGCATTAAAGGCCGTCAGCGCCTCATTTAACTCGAGTAACTGTGTCCCTACGACATCGAGGCCTCCACCGTGGGTGTCATACCCCGTCTGCCCAGCAAAGAAGGTCTGCCTCTTATTAATAGGAACCCCATTGCCGTCGACATTCTCCTTATTGGCTTTGATGTACTTGGCGATCTGTAATAACTGCTTCCCGATGCTAGAAGTCGGGAACACGGTCGAAATCACAGTATTCTGCTCAATCGCTTCCACTTCTTCACTCTGTGCCAGCGACTCCTTCCGAATGTAGTTATGATGCGCCTGGAGCACAGAGGCGTATTCCGCTTCCAGAGTCGCATCCATCCCCATCTGGATCAAGGTGTCACTCTTATACATATCGAGAGCGTCAGCCCCTCCATTCGTCAAAAACGGAGCAACGGTTCTCCCTACTAGGGTTAAGTTCGCCCCGTATGGAGCCATCGCCGGGCTAATCGTCGCATTTGGGTTCGCCGTATCATTCAAGATATCTAAGATCCGCCCAGCCCAGCCAGTCCCAGAATACGAACTCACCTTGGAGGTCGAATACGACACCTGCCATTGCTCGATCTGATCATTGTGAGAAAAGAGCCCATATGGCAGAGCTACGGAACCGTCGAGATATTGCTCCCGCGTCGTAGGCTCGACCAATGAACCGACGTTAGCAATGAAGCTTAGATCCCCATCATCAAACATTTGTTTAATACCCAACGTATTCGGATTCACATGGAAGTCCTGCGAGAGACTCGTATCAACGATCTTCCTCAGGTTCATCGTATCCGTATCGACATCACGGGGAATGCCCAGGATCCCTCGCGTATCGAGATAGTTATCATACCCCGCATCCCCAGGTAAGAGAAGATTATAGGAATCTAGCCCCCCAAGTAAAAAGACACAGACGAGCCCCTTATAATCATCGACTACAGGGGTAGAACTCTGAGCCAGAAGTTGATTCGTCAGCTTTAACGAAAGCAAGGACGACATCGCTCCGATCCCCGTCATCTTCCCACAATCTGCTAAGAATCGACGACGGCTGACATGTGACTGATTTGAGTTTCTCATAATAGTAGTGATAGGTTGGGGTTAGAAGCAGACACTGAAGTCTGAAGAATTAAAGATCAGTGCCAGTATCCCAGCACACGTTTCATTAAACTCCCCTCCAGAGGAGTCGCCAATCGATGAGAGCTGACTCATCAGATCTGCGGAGAGTTGCCCATTACAGAGCCATACATTCACCTCATCGATAAATCCGTCTAGGGTCTGCTCTTTCGCATATAGATACCTCAGATAGTTATAGTGAGTCTCAAAGTCGAATTTCGTAACATCATGCCTGAACCCTATAGATGGATCCTCCCCGAGGAGACCATTGTAGAACGACTCGAACTGTCTTACTACAAATGGAGCAAGAATCTCTGATTCAGGAGAGGTCAAATCCACACCGTAATCTACCTCCGCCTCAGCGAGACTCCCCACAGACGGAGAGTGCTCTGAGTCATAGTAGTTAAACACGGACGGAGCCTTCATAGGGATCTGGCCAAAGTCAGGAGTAGAGTCATTAGAGGCAGGCTTGGTCAGAGGATCCCACCTCGGACGATCACTCGTTTCATCAAGAGACAGTGCCTGAGCAAATCGGTAGAACTGCGTCCACTTAATGATAGGCTCCTTGAGCCTCCCAGCCGTCGTTCCGCCGTCTAACTGGTTTCCATTAGGGCTAGTCGTCACTACATCATCTCCATCTACGCTGTAGACGATCGCATCACGTGCCTCACTATCCAGCAGGATCGCCTTAAAGATACTCACAAAGTTTCCAACAGTACCATCGCCATATGTCCCCTCTCCGTTCCACGCCTCCACCACGCGTCCTATGTAATCCGCAGAAGGGTTAGAAGAGGTCAGCCTCTT
>WTJZ01000207.1 GCA_011524615.1 Akkermansiaceae bacterium
CTGCTATTCAGTGCCGTATCACGACCGAAGATCCAGCTAACGGATTTGCTCCAGATTATGGTAAGATTGTAAATTATAGGTCTGCAGCTGGGTTTGGTATCAGATTGGATGCAGGATCTGGCGACGCTGGGTCTGTTATTACGCCATACTACGATTCCATGTTGGTGAAGCTGACCGCTTTCGCAAGGGATTATGATACCGCATGTGATCGAATCGGGCGAGCTTTACGTGAATTTCGTATTCGTGGGGTGAAGACTAATATTCCTTTCTTAGAAAATGTTATTAAAAATGAGCAGTTTCGTAACTGTCAGGCAACGACCCGCTTGTTGGACAACAACCCTGAGTTGTTTCAATTTAAGCCTAAGCGTGACCGTGCAACCAAGCTACTGAATTACCTCTCCGATGTCACAGTTAATGGCAACGAGACGACCAAGGGATGGTCTCCGAAACGTGTCTTACCACAGCCTCAAGTGCCAGTGCTTCGTAATAAGGAGATTCCAAAAGGCACGAGAGATCTTCTCTTAGAGTTGGGGCCAGATAAGTTTTGCGATTGGATTAAGGATCAGAAGAGGTTACTTGTGACCGATACGACCTTTAGAGATGCGCATCAGTCCTTGATGGCTACTCGTATGAGAACAGCTGATATGTTGAATGCAGCAGATGTGGTGGCACATGATACCTCAGGGATTTTCTCTTTGGAGATGTGGGGAGGCGCTACGTTTGATACATCGATGCGTTTCCTTAAGGAGTGTCCTTGGGAGCGCTTGAGTTTACTCAGAGAGCGTATCCCGAATATTCTCTTTCAGATGCTCTTTAGAGGATCTAATGCGGTTGGTTACTCGAACTATCCTGATAATGTCGTAGCAGGGTTTGTGAAGCATGCTGCGGACTCAGGGATGGATATCTTCCGAATCTTTGATTCCTTGAACTACCTGCCTAATATGAAGGTGGCGATGGAGGCGGTGCGAGAGCATGGAAAGTCTTTGTGTGAGGCAACGATTTGTTACACAGGAAATATCGAAGACCCTAAGCGTGATAAGTACTCCCTCGACTATTACGTGAAGAAGGCTAAGGAACTTGAAAAAATGGGAGCACATATCATCGCCATTAAGGATATGGCAGGTTTATGTCGACCGAGTGCCGCTAAGAAGTTGGTGAAGGCTCTCAAACAAGAGGTTGGATTGCCGATCCACTTCCATACCCATGATACAAGTGGGATTAATTCAAGTTCGATCTTAAGTGCCGCAGAAGCTGGGGTCGATATTGCAGATCTCGCTATTTCTTCGATGTCAGGATCGACTTCTCAGCCGAACTTAAACTCCATCGTCGCAGCCTTAGAGTTTGATGAGCGTGCGACAGGTCTGAATCTGCAAGCTTTGAACGATCTCTCGTATTACTGGGAGGATGTCTGCATCGCATACACCCCATTTATTACGGCACCAAGGTCGGGAACTGCAGAGGTTTACGAGCACGAAATGCCTGGAGGACAGTATACAAATCTCAAGGAACAGGGACGTGCAATGGGGCTTGGACCACGTTGGCGTGAGATTGCCCAGACGTACTCTGAGGTGAATGACCTTTTTGGTGATATTACTAAGGTGACTCCTTCTTCTAAGGTTGTTGGAGATATGGCGATGTTCCTCACGACTAAGGGCATCAAACCTGAAGACGTGACGAATTTGAAGCCTGGTTCGGTAGACTGGCCTCAATCGGTTGTTGGGTTCTTACAAGGGAATCTTGGACAGCCTGAGAATGGCTTCCCGCAACAACTTCAAGACGTTGTGTTAAATGGCAAAGACGCCACGACAAAGCGCCCGGGTGAACTCGCTGAACCTGTGGATTTAGAAGCCGTCAGAGCGGAAGTGGCTAAAATTATCAATCGCGAGCCGACGGATGACGATCTTTACAGTTACTTGATGTATCCTGATGTTTATAAGGATTTTCAACACTCTCTTAACACCTATGACAAGCTTAGCCCTCTACCGACAGGAGCCTTCTTCTATGGTTTGGAGTTAGAACAGGAAATTAGTGTCGAGATCGGACCAGGGAAGACCCTCTTCATTAAGCTTATCTCGATTGGGGAGCCAAACCAAGACGGGAAGCGTACGGTCTTTTATGAGTTAAATGGGATGCCTCGTGAGTCTGTGGTGACAGATAAGTCTGTGGCAACCTCGGCTCATACCAAACTTAAGGGGGACCCAACGAATGCCTCACATATTTGCGCGCCGATGCCAGGGCTAGTGACAGAAGTTAACTGGAAGGTTGGCGATACGGTTGCAGAA
>WTJZ01000012.1 GCA_011524615.1 Akkermansiaceae bacterium
CTTCAAGGATTACTCCTTCAGAGACCAGATCAGGCGTTGTTCGATTTCTATTCCATCGAATATCGCAGAAGGCGCGGAGAGAAATTATACTCAAGACTTTATTAAGCATCTTAGGTACTCGAAGGGCTCGACTGGCGAAATGAGAACTCAGCTCTACATCGCGATCAAGCTAGGCCTGATCACCGCAGATAAGGGCAGAGAACTTGTGGAAGAATCGAAGGAAATATCAAAAATGCTCCAAGGCCTCATCAACAGCATCAAAATGTAACTTTTAACTTTTGTTACTTTCAACACTTTAAACTTAACAAAACTATGGCAATTTTAGTAGACGAAAATACGAAGGTACTCGTTCAGGGTATCACTGGAGGATTCGGCGGAAAGCACGCTGGTCTCTCTATCGATTACGGTACACAGGTAGTAGCAGGGGTTACTCCTGGTAAAGGTGGTCAATCCTTTGAGCACCCTGTGAGCAATGTTCCTGTATTTGATACAGTAGCAGAAGCAGCAGCTGAGACAGGAGCGGACGCTTCTGCGATCTTTGTTCCACCTCCATTCGCAGCAGATGCGATCCTCGAGGCGATCGACGCAAAGATTCCTCTCATCTGTGCGATCACAGAGGGAATTCCAGTAATGGACATGATGAAGGTGAAGGCGGCACTCGAGACGAGTGACTCACGTCTCATCGGGCCAAACTGCCCAGGAATCGTTACTCCTGGATATGGCGAAGGCTCACATGGCGGATGTCGTATCGGTATCGCACCAGGATACATCCACAAGCGTGGTAACGTAGGTGTTGTCTCACGTTCAGGTACTCTTACATACGAGGCGGTATACCAGCTTACTGAGCTCGGTTATGGTCAATCAACATGTGTTGGTATCGGTGGTGACCCGATCAATGGAACGTCACACCTTGATGTTCTCGAGATGTTCAATGAAGACCCTGAGACTGAAGCAATCATCATGATCGGTGAGATCGGTGGTAATGCAGAGGCTGAGGCTGCTCGCTGGGCTAAGGAGAACTGTAAGAAGCCTATCGCGGGCTTCATCGCAGGTGCGACAGCGCCTCCGGGACGCCGTATGGGACACGCAGGTGCGATCGTTGGTGGTGCAGAAGATACCGCTGACGCGAAGAAGGCGATCCTCCGTGAGTGTGGAATCGCAGTAGCGGATAACCCATCAGAGATGGGCAAAACGCTCCTCGAAGTCTGGGGCAAGTAATCCTCTAGACACTCCAATATAAGAAGCGCGCCTCATCCGAGGCGCGCTTTTTTTTAGGACTGACAGCTGCGACATAGTATCGTACATGAGGTCTTTATTCCTTAATATGCATGGGATCTTAAGAGCTCATACCTTCGCACTAATAAAATGTTAGAGCAATGCTTGCTCTCCTATTGCTGGCACAAGGTGTTAGATCAACTCAATTAAGAGATCGAAGCGGTTTGATAGCTCCATGTACTCGTCAGTCCAGCCTGACATCATTGCAGTTTCTTGAAGTGGCCCACTAGGCGCGAAGTGCATCTGGAGTTGTGCGCGGTCAACCGCTTCAGTGTTGCGCAGTGCCTCAATAGCTATTGTTAGATCCATTCCAATTTCTGCCGGGCTCAGTCCTGCCCAAATCGATTCCTCTGAGTTGTCGACGAGCTCTTTGACTTTTTCGAGGAGAGCGACAAGTTCATCGCGTTTCTTATGTTTTCTACTTAGCCACATGTTTGAGAGAACGTTCTTGATCATCAGAGCTTAGCGAATGTTGATCTAATCACTATGGGTTTACGTTACTCTTCCCAGCCATTCGGAGGAGCAGAAACACTGTTCTTTAAATACTCGTAATACTTTGGGTCTTCTCCTTTGAATACTTCAGAACCATTGCCCATGTATGCCCTAATTAACTCGTCTGTTGCCTCCTCATGATTTCCTAATTCAAGTTGACACTGTCCTAGTCTCAAATGAATAAATGGATTACCTATAGCATTTGGACAGTGCATTGCATTAGAGAGGTTGTCTCTACCAGCTTGAAAATCATTGTTTAAGAAGTTTGTGTCACCGATCGCTACTAAGACCCAAGTAGTAGCTTCCCAATTTGTTTTAGGCTCGGGAATTAAATCAAAAGCTTGCCAGTAAATCTCTAATGCTTGTGCGAACCTGTTTTCTTCAGCAAGGCTATCACCTTCGGCACAAAGATATTTAACTTTTTCGTGGATGGCTGTTGTAAGTTCGTTCATAGTTTTTTTGTAATAGCGTTTTGATCAGGTTGTGCAAGGAGGTAATTATACTCTAATAAGTA
>WTJZ01000026.1 GCA_011524615.1 Akkermansiaceae bacterium
TTCTCCGTTCTTATTTTGGCGGTAGCACAGTTAGTAGCAGGGGCGCAGGTGAGTTCTATTCCGAGTTCTCGTATCGGTTATGGCGCCATGATGAGTGCTCTTGTGATAGGGATCATTATTGGTCTGCACTTCTTGGTGGATTACTACTTCGCTCCTGTATTCCACCTTCATAGTGTCTCTCATAGTAGCTTCGGCTATCTCATGATGACGATCGTACCACTCTTGCTTGGCGCTATTATCTTCCTGCAGACTCGACTGCATAAGGGGACACACTCTCCGATCTTACGTCGCGTCTATATTCATGCCTTTCACGGCTTCTACTTCGGTACTTGGCTCGCTCGTCTCCTAGGGGTCAAAGGAACCAAGAGCTCACGATAACACTCATTCTATTTTTCTTACTATGTCATACTCTCAAGTTTCCAGTGCTCTTCATGATGAGTGGATCGCGGCTGCTGAGTTAGCGGCTAAGCGTATTCCACCTCTCTGGCCTCTCAAGCACTTCGTCGCGGTAAATCCATTCCTAGAGATGATTGATCAGCCCTTCTCACAGGTTGCGGCTCAGATGTCTCGTATGGTTCCAGGTGGGATGCTCGTAGAGAAGCAGTTCTTCCAAGACAAGTACGAGGCTGGCGAGATTACTCAGCAGCATTTAGAAAAGGCGACGGATGAGATCGAGGTCTCTGCATTAGAGGCGTGGTTGCGTGCTGAGCAGGATGCACCAGAAGCGCTCTCGACAGTGGCTAAGATAGTTGACAGTCGACACCGCTCGAACTGGGAACATGAAGTCGTCGAGGAGATCTCTCACTGGCTAGGAGCTTATCTCGATCAGGGGCAATCTCTCTGGGCCATGCCATGGAAGGGTAAATCGCTTTTCAGAGCCTGGCGTGAGGCGGCGACCATTGATTGTAACCCTGAGATGCTCGGACTGGAGCACTTTAGACGTTTTGTCTCTGATCTCCCAGAGGAGCCAGAGGAGGCGATCGTACTCCTGCTGGAGAAGGCGGAACTTCCCTCAGAATTAATATCTGACTTTCTGTATCGCGAGCTATTGAGCGTTGGGGGGTGGGCTTCTTGCCTCCAGTATCGTAAGCGTGAAGGTCTGAGTGAGGTGAGTCCTCTGGACTTACTAGCGATTCGTCTCAGCTTTGATGTGGCTCTCTTACTGCAATATAATACGGAAAAGATTCGTGAGATCCTCGTCCAAGAGGCCTCTGAGAGCTCCGAGGAGTATGTGGCACACCAGTTAGTGTGGCAGAGAGCGTTCGAGTTGGCTTATTGTGATGGTCTCATCTCTACTCTCCCCTCGGCTACTGGGAAGCAGGCCAAAGCTGAGAAGCGTCCTTTTGCTCAGATGGTCTTTTGTATCGACGTTCGTTCTGAGCCGATGCGCCGCTCTATCGAGGCGGTGAATCCTGGGATTGCGACATATGGATATGCGGGGTTCTTTGGGATGCCTATTGAGAAGGTGCCGTTTGGTAAGGAGAGTGGAGCACCGCATTGCCCTGTGATTTTAGATCCACCATTTCGTGTGCGGGAGGGGCTGCACCAAGGTGAGGCTGCGAAGCTAGATGAGGTGAAGAGAGAAAGGGGAATGCTCAACCTCTGGAAGGGCTTTAAAGATTCTGCCGTGAGTTGCTTCAGCTTTGTCGAAGCGGCGGGACTGAGTTATGGGTATAAGCTCTATAAGGACAGCTTTGCGCACAAGAAGGATAAGGGCGGTACGGGCCTCAAGCCAATGGTGACCAGTCATACATGTGATCACTCTGGTGCATCTGGCATCCCGGCGGACCAGCAGGTAGTACTGGCCAAGGGAGTAGTGACCGCGCTCAACCTGAATAAGAGCGCCGCTCGTCTGGTCGTGCTCTGTGGGCATGGAGCTAGTACGACTAATAACCCATACGACTCGGGCTATCAATGTGGAGCCTGTGGTGGGCACTCTGGTGACTTTAATTCCCAACTTGCGGCAGAGATCATGAACACCCCAGAGGTGCGTGAAGGGCTCAAGGCTGAAGGAATGGGGATCCCTGATGATGTCTTCTTCCTCGCGGGGCGTCATGATACCACTCTAGATGAGGTTTCACTCTTTGATGAGTCGCTCGTTCCAGACTCGCACCATGAGGATCTCGAGACGCTTAAGGCTAACCTAGCTGAGAGTAATACGAGCGCTCGTATCGAGCGTGCTCCTAAGCTAGGAATCACTGAGACAGATATTGATAAGCTCAATGCATTGGTCAAAGAGCGTGCCTCAGACTGGTCTCAAGT
>WTJZ01000312.1 GCA_011524615.1 Akkermansiaceae bacterium
CCTATATCATTCTTGACATTATAAAGCACGCTAGACTGACTCTCATATGAGTAGACTAGTTTATAGTCACCCTCATAGATCGAGCTGACCGGTGACGTATCTTGATAATGAGGGAAATGAAAGGTCAGTTCTGAGCGCGCTCTCACAACCTTGCCCTGCTCGCCATAGAAACATGGACGCAGATCTCCCCCTGCTAATCCCTGCGGAGGCTCTACCCCAGCTAATCCACAAAAGGTCGGAAAGAAGTCATACCCTACAACGCGTTCCTGACACCAGCCGCCTTTACGCACACCAGGCCCTTTCACAATACAGACTGCTCGTACTCCCCCTTCTCCTAATGACCCCTTATTCCCAGTAATAGATGCAGAGCCCTTCGATCGAGCCCCATTATCAGACATGTAGACTACATAAGTATTCTCGGAGAGACCTAGAGCCTTGAGCTCGGCCATTAATTGTCCCACCCCTTCGTCGAGATCAGCCGTCAAGGCTTGGCGGTAGAGCGCGCGGTCCTTTCGGGCTCCGCCTTTTGCTTTAAACTTTGCAATATTCTTAGCGCTTGCATTCTCAGGCGAGTGGAGGGCGAGGTAAGACAGCTGGATAAAGAAAGGATCCCCCGCGCTCTGGGAGCGCTTCATAAAGTCGACCGCCCTACGAGTCATCCCGAAGATATCCGTTGGGTTAGGATCACGGTATCGACTGGAGGCCTCATTCCCCACATCGCCATCTGATTCATCATAGCCATGCGACTCAGGCCCACCGCCAGACAGATGCCATTTCCCATAGTGGGCCGTTCGATACCCGGCTTGCTTCAGACACTCCGCGATTGTCACCTGCTCCGTTGTGATCGCTCTCTTACTGATCGGAGGGAGTAACATAGGATTACCACTCGCTCTCAACGAGGGGCCGGCCTTCGTCCAATGCAACTGCGCTGGCGTTTTCCCGGTTTGTAGAGAGATCCTCGTCGGCGCACACACTGGAGACGGGGCATATGCATCTGAGAAGCGCATCCCCTCCGCTGCGAGAGCCTCAAGATGTGGGGTCTCATAGACCTGACTCTTAGAACTAGGGTAGTCTGGATGCATCTGCACTGATGTCTCATCCCAGTGCTGATCATCAGAGAGAAGGAAGAGAATATTTGGGCGCTCCGCCGCTACTGCTCCCCCCGTGAGTAAAACTGCCAAAATCAAAAACTGCCTCATGCCAGATCTAACCCGATAGACATCCTCTGGTTGCAAATGATCTCCCCATATTTCCAAACCGCAAAAAAACAACAATTTTTTCCGAAGCCTAAACTCAGTGCATTTATTGATCGAATGCCAGGCAATTCACCCTGCACTCACTCCATACGGCGCGGTCCTCTTAGAGTCACGCTGCGAGAAGTACTGATCCCTTCTCAAAAAGGGATAAAGTTTGACCATTCCTGCATAGGACTTTATTGATAACAGACATGACGCATTTCATAAAAGTGATAGGTAGCAGCCTCACCGTATTGGCAGCTCTCACCATTGCCTCTTGGGCAGAACTCACAGTCCCTCCTGTTCTCTCTGACGGGATGGTTCTACAACAAGAGACCTCCGCTCCATTGTGGGGACAAGCGCAACCCGAGCAGCCAGTAACGGCCACCTTCATGGGGAACACCTATGAAACCAAGGCTGATAAAACTGGCTCCTGGAGCCTCGATCTCAAAGGCCTAGAGGCGAGTAAGGAAGGGCAGACGCTCACCATTAAGTCGGGAGAAGAAACGCTCGAGATCCTCGATGTCTTAGTCGGGGAGGTCTGGATTGGCTCAGGTCAGTCCAATATGGAATGGACGATGAAGCAAAGCGGTTACGCACCAGCCAATAGCTATGACAAGCCACTCATCCGCCAATTCAGTGGTACTAACACCTCCACTCAGGATCCTCAGAAGAGCTTCCAGGGCAAGTGGAAGCGAGCCGTAGGAGAGGATGTGCTGAGCTTCTCTGCAGTCGCCTACCACTTTGCAGAGCGACTACAGGCCGAGCTCGATGTCCCTATCGGTATCCTAGAGCTCGCATGGGGAGGACGCCCTGTACAATCCTTCATCAGTAGCCCTGTGATACAGGCTCTACCGGCAGGAAAGCCCTACCTAGAAGCCCAACAAGCAGCCCTCTCTGGCTACGAGAGATCTCTCACCCCAGAGTGGGAGGCTGGCTTCCAAAGGCGGCTCACCGAGCACAAGCAAGTTATCCTGGCCTGGGAAAATAAAGGGAAGAAAGGGAAAAGACCTAACCCTCCGCG
>WTJZ01000306.1:0-2365 GCA_011524615.1 Akkermansiaceae bacterium
GCAAGGGGTGGAAGGCTAAGTTTGGTATCGCGGCCTTCTTCAGCTCCATCATCCCGTTTGGGTTCCTGTGGCTCGATGCCCAACTCAAGAAAAAGAGCTAATCAATTCTATATCAAGAGGCACAAAAGGACCTCTACTCTATCAAGGCAATGGCTGTTCCACGTGGAACAGCTGTTTTTTTAGACACCTCCATCTCATTGTTCCATGTGGAACACAAAAAAAGGCGCCCTGTAGTAGAGCACCTTGTAACTAACGTTTTAATTTTTAACTAACGGATGCCTTACTCCCCGATCGTCTTTTGAACCGCCTTACAGATATGATCTGACCAGAAGTCGACGTTTTCCTGCTCCTTAGCCTCTACGAGGACGCGGATCTTAGTCTCCGTCCCTGAGTAACGCACGAGGACGCGACCTGTACTAGAGAGCGCTGCTTCTGCTTCTTTGATCGCTGTGTAGAGCTTTGGTACTTCTTCGATTTCAGGCTTTTCCTTCACATAGATGTTCGTGAGCTTTTGTGGATACTCGCTCATGCAGTCTGCGAGCTCTGAGAGCTTCTTGCCTGACTTCTTCATCTCCGCGATCACTACGAGAGCACTGAGGAGACCATCCCCTGTCGTCGTGTAGTCACCGAAGATGATATGTCCTGAGTTCTCTCCACCTAGTGAGAATTCGCCTTCTAACATACGCTCCATTACGAGCTTATCCCCTACTCCAGTCGTCTCGAGCTTGATCCCCTCCGCTGCGAGCGCGTCACGTAGCCCTAGGTTACTCATCACAGTAGCGACTAGTGTATCATTCTTCAGCTCGCCACGAGCCTTCATCGCCAGTGCGGCGAGACACAGAATACGGTCCCCTGTGATCGTATTCCCGTTCTCATCGATCATGATGAGGCGATCACCATCACCGTCGAAGCAGACTCCGAGATCTGCGCCTTCCTTCTTCACGAGCTCAGCAGCGGCCTCTGGATGCACCGCACCACAGTTCTCATTGATATTCTTACCATCAGGCTCTACCGCCATCGGGACGATCTCTAGACCTAGTGACTCTAGGAAATGTGGCGCGGAGAAGCAGGTCGCGCCATTAGCGCAGTCTACGACCACCTTGAGACCATCTAGCTCTAGATCTTCCACCAATCCATAGAGCTTTTGGAAGTAATGTCCCACTGGATCCTCTGGGCTCATGGAGAGACCTACTCCCCCCATCGTGATCTCTGCCTCTTCATCATCTAAGAAGGCTTCGATCGCCTCCTCTTGCTCATCAGAGAGCTTATATCCATCGTCGTTAAAGATCTTGATCCCATTATCTTCATAAGGGTTATGAGACGCTGTGATCATGATCCCTGCGGCCGCATTCGTCTCACGCGTCATAAAGGCCGTCACAGGTGTCGAAACCACTCCTAGGTGGTGAACCGATACCCCCTCAGCCAAGAAAGCCGACGTCATCGCAGCCTCTAACATCACCCCCGATACACGTGTATCAAGTCCGATCACTACACTCTCCTCCTCACCAATCTCGATCACTTCACAGATCGCTCGAGCCAAGTTCATCGCAAACTCTGGAATTAACGGAAATTCATTCGCCTTACCACGAATACCATCTGTGCCGAAATACGTCTTAGACATACAGTCTGTAAAAGCAGATTTCCCCTCCACTGTCGAGGTCTGAATCCCTGTAATCACCTCCTACCCACACTCCCCCCTGTTCCACGTGGAACAGAGTGTTTACCGAGAGGGTGTAGTGAGAGCTATGAGAGACGATCGTATTCCCCTATGTCACTCACTTGTCACCCCTAACTCAAAGTAACAAAAAACACCTCACTCTTTGGAATATATCAAAACAAACACCCCTCTATCCGATACCATGAGCAACATCATATCTGTTCTTACCATCGGGCTCGTCGCATCTGCGGGAGCAGCACAACTCTCTATTCAGTTAGAAGCACCATCAAACCTAGGCATCGCACCAGGTTATGCCGCCTTCCATAACGGCAGCTACGATATCTTCGACACTGGAGCTGCAGCATCTGCGGGATTAGAGCTGCTCGCAGAAGTCGGGAGCTCAGCGACTCTTACCGCTAACACTCCCTCAGGAGTTCAGGCCCTCACCATCGCCAATGGAGGCCCCTTCTTCCCTGGTAATAGTAACACGGTCACCCTCGATGTAGATTCGAGCAATACCATGCTCTCCTTTGTAGCGATGGTACTCCCCTCTAATGACTGGTTCGTCGGTAATAATGTCGCCATTGATATCTCCTCACTCCTGAGTGGCGATGTCGGCACGAGTATGAGCTGGGACTTTGCAACCGTCTATGATGCCGGGACAGAGACCGAAGACTTCGCCTTCGCTCCTGGTGGAGGCATCATCGG
>WTJZ01000306.1:2465-7826 GCA_011524615.1 Akkermansiaceae bacterium
ATGCCGGGACAGAGACCGAAGACTTCGCCTTCGCTCCTGGTGGAGGCATCATCGGCATTGACACCGCATCAGACCCAGCAGGAGGAACCGTCACCTCAGACCTCATCACCACCGTCACAGCGAGTGACCCGTTCTCGTCCTTTGCTAACATCTCACCTGGGACATTTGACTCCAGTCTCTACGACTTTAATGACTCTGGATTTAGTGGCCCGATAGCCAGACTGACCATTACACGAGTACCTGAACCCACCTCCACAGCACTCCTAGGATTAGGCAGTATCGCACTATTAGCTAGACGCCAACGCCAGACTCACTCCTAATCCCCCCCTAGCGTAGCGGATACGATTCGCTACGCCCCCGTGTTTAAGATCGTTCCACGTGGAACATCCTCCCTAGATTTCAAGTATTCATAAGAACGGAATTCCTGCAGGCGAAAAGGAGAAAACTCCCCAAAAAAGTGTAGCGACACATAGCGAAATACGTTATACCTGCGGGCTCTAACCATGTTTGTATACCCTATAGAATATGATGTGCTCGTCATTGGTGCAGGACACGCTGGCACAGAGGCTGCCCTAGCAGCTGCCCGAATGGGATGTCGCACCGCGATCCTCACTCAGAACCTAGATACCATCGGGGCGATGAGCTGTAACCCTGCGATCGGAGGACTCGCCAAGGGACACATGGTGCGAGAGATCGATGCCCTCGGCGGAGCCATGGCTCTCAATACAGACGCTACCGCTATCCAGTGGAAGATGCTCAATGCTAAGAAAGGACCATCCGTCCGTGCTCCACGAGCGCAAGCTGACAAGAAGGCCTACCAATTCCGCATGAAGTGGCTCATCGAGAACCAAGAGAACCTCGACCTCCACCAAGGAAACGTCGCTAAACTCCTCGTCGAAAACGAAGAAATCAAAGGGATCCAAACCTCCCTCCAGATGGAAATCCGCTGTAAGGCCGTCATCCTCAGTGCTGGTACCTTTATGCGTGGACTCATGCATGTCGGCCTCAAGAACGAAAAGGGTGGCCGCATGGGAGATGCCATCTCTACCGTCAGTGACTCTCTCAAGGATCTCGGGTTCGAAGTCGAACGCTTCAAGACTGGTACTCCATGTCGTATCAATGGCCGATCTATCAATCTGCAGAAATGTGAGGTACACGGTGGTGACGAGAAGCCTCCTCTCTTCAGTTACATGGCTCACACCATAGATAAGAAGCCAGATGACATCTTCACGCTGAACCCATGGGCTGACAAATCGTTCCACGTGGAACAAATCGATTGTTACATGACCTGGACGAATGAGCGTACCCACGAGATCATCAATAACAATCTCGATAAGTCTCCCATGTACTGTGGGCGTATCGAAGGTCTAGGCCCTCGCTATTGCCCTTCGATCGAGGATAAGGTCGTCAAGTTTGCCGAGAAGCCCCGTCATCAAGTCTTCCTAGAACCTGAAGGACGTCATACGAACGAATACTATATTAACGGGGTTTCCACCTCCCTTCCTTATGATGTACAGCTCGACTTCATCCGTTCGATTGACGGATTAGAACACGCCGAGATTGTCCGTCCTGGCTACGCGGTAGAGTACGACTATTGCCCACCGACGCAACTCTTCCCTACTCTAGAGACTAAGTCTGTCTCAGGCCTCTACTTTGCAGGTCAGATCAATGGTACCTCTGGATATGAGGAAGCCGCTGCTCAGGGGCTCATGGCGGGCACGAATGCCGCGCTCAAGATCAAGGGTGAGGAGAGCCTCATTCTCGGCCGCGATCAAGCCTACATCGGCGTCATGATCGACGACCTCGTGACCAAGGGGTGCCTCGAACCGTACCGCATGTTCACGAGCCGTGCCGAATACCGCCTCCTCCTCCGTCAAGATAATGCAGACCAACGCCTCACCCATATCGGTGCAGAGCGTGGCATGATCTCAGCAGAGAGAAAGCAGTTCAATGAAGACAAGCTCGCCACTCTCGCCGAGGCCTCTACCTTCGTCCGCACCACCAGCCATGAAGGAGTCAAACTAGACCACTGGTTCCGCCGTGATAATAATGTCTGGCAAAACCTCCCTGAGGAATACCGTGCCAAGTACTCGGAAGCGATGTGGGACATCATCGAAACCGACTTCAAATACGAGGGCCACATCCAGCGCCAGCAAGACACCATTGCACGCATGGCCAAGCAAGAAGGCACCGCGATCCCGCAAGACCTCGACTACGAAGCCGTCCCAAGTCTGAAACGGGAAGCCCGCCAACGCCTCGCTGACATTCGTCCCGCTACCCTCGGACAAGCAGGCCGTATCTCAGGCATCACCCCTGCGGATCTTTCCCTCCTCTCTATCTACCTTAAGAAACTCATCCGAGAAAAAGGCGAATAGAACTCACTCGAACTTTTGCAAACCTCAATGCGGATTCAGCATTGAGGTTTTTTTGTACCCTCAACGAACACCCACCCCCTAAAAAATATTAAACGGGTCACCCTCGTCGAGTGCCCCGTTTAATACACATATGAAAATTAACTACTTGCTTCTGATATAAGAAGCGGTGCCAAACAGGCTTTTGTTTCCTTTTTTGGAAAAAGTTACCAAAAAACGCCCCACAGAATAAGGCCTAGAATCGCATTTCGGAACAAACTGCTACATTCTAGTCACAAACCCCACTTTTGAGCACTCTAGGGCATTTAAATGGCAAAAAACCTACCAAACAGCAATCAAACGCCCCATCCCTCCCCCACTTTTAGATTTCATGACTCAGTGAGGACATTTGTTACCTGTCTAGCGCTCCCAACCACCATCGCCTTACTTACTCTCTGAATTAACTCTCTACAGGACAACTATACGCTGTGCCAAATGTGTTCGCGATTACTAGCTTCTCCCGTTTCCACGAATCAACTAAACCGAACAGGAAAAGCGTTTCGAAATGGGACTGAAACAACAGAGGATTTCCATGTCTTAAATGAATGGCGTGAACGGTGCTCCGCTGAGCTCAGTAATGTAAGAACTCATGTAAATCAAATTATCAGATCCCTAGAGATTGAGCTCAAAAGAGAAGCGATCGTATCACAGCGACTTAAACGGCTTCCTACGATTATCTCTAAGCTCAAGCACTTCCCCCGTATGCAGCTGTCCACCATGCAGGATATTGCCGGGATTAGGGTCGTCTTTCGTAATAGTGAAGACCTCTCTCGCTTCCTCGCACGTATCCAAAAAGGAAAGTCCGGATTCCAAGTAGCACGCGACTACATCAAAGAACCAGCAGCCAGTGGTTACCGTAGCATTCATTTGATCAAAACGATGAACTCTAAGGTCAAAGTAGAGTTACAGATCCGAACTCAAATCCAACACGCTTGGGCCACAACAGTGGAGACCAGTGACGTACTCTTCTCCCATGAGGGTGAGTATAAGCGAGATCATAGCATCGGCACCACTAGATCGCTCTTCTTCCAAGAAGTCAGCAAACTGATGGCCATGTATGAACGTGGAGAGACTCTCGACCAAGCGCTCGTTACAACTGTATTAGATCTAGATCAGGAGATCACCCTCACAAAACGAGTAAGAGACTTCGGAACAGCCTTAACCATCGTCAATGACCACCTCCAAGATAAGAACAGAGGCTCTTATTGGCTGATTCAAATTAACGACGGTAGCATCACCCTCTCCCGTGGCGCAGAAACTCGAAAATCTGATCTCATCCAGCAATACACCAAATTAGAAGAAGAAGGAAAACAAGCGGTATTAGTCAAAGTGGATGACTACGAATCGCTACAAAAGGCGTACCCAAACTACCTCGGAGACTCGAGCCGCTTCATTAACTTCATCCAAGAGCTCACGTATTAGCCCACTCTACAATTGAAGTTACCCCCTCGAACTGCCAGACCTAGCGCATTAGGGCCTGCTCAACAACGAATAACTTCCGGGTTCGTACCTCGCTGAAAGCTATCTTTGGGGTTATCCAAGTTTAGTTTCAATGACTTTAACCAGCCCCTCAAACTCCTTCTGAGCTTCTTCAATGTTAGGATAATTCAAATGATTAAGAATAATGTTAGACGACTGTCTGTTGATACAAACTAATGCCTTCTTCTTATCAGCTGTGACGACCTTACGATCAAAGAACTGCTGAGCTAACACAGTAGATATTGTTGTCTCGTCGTTAATCTGCAATGTCGAACCTCCAGATATGACCATACGCTTAAGAACTGAGCTAGGATATTCATCGATCCATGACTGAACTCCCCAATTCTTAAGTTGACGATTCAGGAATGAATTAGGTCGCTTCCCACTCTCCCTCCAACCGATATAATTCCCTAGAACATCCATAAAAGTGTTGAAGAAATTTCGCCTAAAGAAAAATTCTGACTCAGTTGCTAAATCTGGGTAATCAGCTTCAAACGATTCAATTACTTTCCACGTTGTAGGATCATTCGACATATTTAGGATAACGTTAAATGTGCATCCACATGCTACCTGATGCGGATCTCAGATTCATAATAGAACCTCCTAACCATCTGTCAACTTCGCAAGCCGGCCGAGGGCAGCTATATAATTAGCAATCTGTTTCGTGCCACTCTCCCTGGTACAAATACAGATAAAGACCATGCTCTGGATCCCACTGAACATTCATTCCTATACTATGGTGATCATTCTTCAAGTCAGGCATAAGTGTGATACGAATCTGTCCAAGGTCAACATACTCTCTTAACTCTTCAATCGAAATCCCAACAGGTATATCTAAAAACTCGACCCACTGTATGTTGGAGCACCTGGATAAGTAGTTATTATAGATCGCTGTAGAGAACCCTTCAGAATGTTTCTTAATGTCTTCGAGTATCTGGATAACACGCTCCGATGCGTCTTCTGGAAGCTCTTCAAGATCTGAAATGTAGTGACTAACTGAACACGAAAGGGTGCCGAAAAAGGTGTCAACTGACCCAGTTGTGGAGTAATCTACAGTATCCGAATCTTCTCCTACGTAATCTATCACCATATTTTTGTATAACGTTTAAGGTCACTCATAAGGTACCCTATCGAGCTGTAACAATGAATAACAACTCCTGTGATCAAGCAAGATAACTTTCTCAAAACAAGGGACGGAACAGAGCCTTATGGCGGTGGGCTTTTAATTGTTAGTGGGTTGGGTAGGCTTAAGTTTCAAGGGAGGCGATGTGTAGGATGAGTCATGGTAGCGCTCTTTCGCCGAAAGAGTGGAATCCGCGCGGTGCGAAGGAAAGCGTAGGGTCAAGGATTGCCTAACGCTCTCATTCTCAGATCCTCCGCTAGGCCCCAATCCTTCCTCCGAGGCCTAAACTAACGAGCACCCTGATTCCACGATCTTGGCAAGATCGTGCTACCCTCACTATCAATATTA
>WTJZ01000290.1 GCA_011524615.1 Akkermansiaceae bacterium
AGGCGCAATAAAGCAGGGCGATTTGTTCATCAAAAGTCCTTTTCTTTTTCTTTGCGCCTTCGTGTCTTTGCGGTTCCATTTTTTCAGCTATTATTTCAAAGCCTAAGGGGTGATTTAACACCCGAGATGGGTGCGAACTTCCTCAAGGGTGAGACAGTTGAAGACGTCTTCTCTGGTGAGCCATCCCTTGCGAGCCCATTTGACGCCAAAGGCGAGGTTGTGGAATCCATCGACACTGTGGGCATCTGGATTGATCGAGGTGCGCACACCCTTGTCCTTAGCGCGCTTCCACCATCTCCAGTCCATATCGGCACGCTTAGGAGCACAGTTGAGCTCGATGATCGTGCCTGTCTCGGCAGCACAGTCGATGATCTTCTCTGTATTGATAGGGTAGGCGTCACGTCTGAGCAGGATGCGGCCAGACATGTGACCGAGCATAGTGATGTGCTCATTCTCCATAGCCTTGATCACACGCTTGGTCATCGTATCCTCGTCCATATTGAGAGGTTGGTGCACGGAGGCGACACAGAAGTCGAGTTGGGCTAAGAGGTCGTCATCGAAGTCTAGGGAGCCGTCCTTAAGGATGTCGACCTCGGACCCGGCGAACAGATGTAGATCGATCCCTCTCTCGCGGAACTGCTCATTCATGGCGCGAATCTCGGCGACTTGTGCGAGGAGGCGCTCCTCATTGAGACCATTAGCTTGGAAGGAGGACTTACTATGGTCTGAGATCCCGAGATATTGTAGTCCGTGCTCATGTGCGGCCATAGCCATCTCCTCCAGAGAATGGCGCCCATCAGAGGCGGTAGTGTGGTTGTGGAAGGTGCCGCGGAGGTTCTCCAGCTCTACAAGACGGGGCAGTTGCCCCAGTTCTGCCGCTTCGACTTCACCTCGATTTTCGCGTAATTCTGGTGGGACGAACTGGAGACCCAGGTGCTCGTAGATCTGAGCCTCCGTGTAGATCTCGGGTACCTCTACACTGTCATTGAGCGGAGTGAAGCCATATTCGTTGAGGGAAAGGCCTTGAGACTTCGCGCGGGAGCGAATCGCTACATTATGCTCCTTACTGCCCGAGAAGTACTGTTGAGCAAAGGGGAAGTGCTCATTAGAGACCGCTCTAAGATCACATTGTAGTCCTCGCTCCGTGACTAGGATAGATGCCTTGGTCTCCCCCTGGGCGAGAGTATCGACGACCTCAGGGAAGGTGGTGAAGAACTGGGTAAGGACGGCTGGTTCTTTAGTCGCGACGAGGAAGTCTAGATCATGCGAGGTCTCCTTACCTCGGCGGAAGGAGCCGCAGATGGTGGCCTGTGATACGGAGGGGTGATCTTGCAGGCGCTGGAGGAATACTTGAGCAATGCCCGCGATGTCTCCATGTGTGAATTGCCCAGCATATTGGTTCTTCGCCTCGATAGCCTTGAGGATGTTCTCGACGGTCTTTTTCCCAAAACCGGACAGTTCTGAGATTTGGCCCGACTCGCAGCAGGCCTTGAGGCTCGCAATAGAGTCCACGTTAAGCGTCTCATAGAGTGCGCGAATCTTTTTGGGGCCTAGTCCTTGGAGGTCAAAGAGCTCAAAGAGAGTAGGGGGGAACTCCCCACGTAGCTTCTCGTAGAAGGTCATCGTGCCTGTGGAGGCGAGCTCGTGGAGCTTGGATTGCAGAGCATCTCCGATGCCCTTGATTCCTTTGAGGTCGTTCTCCTTTGCACGTGTGAGGAAGTCTCCCTCAAAGTTTCTGATCACCTCAGCTCCATTCCGGTATGCTCTGATCTTGAACGGGTTCTCTCCCTTGAGCTCCAGGAGGAGGACGATATCTTCTAGCGTGTCGATTAGTGAATCCGAGGTCATCTTAGTCATTAAGATGAAATCAGATTACCAAGATGCAACACTTAATGCGTCTCAGTATACTATTTTGCCGACAGGTCCTCTACTCTCATGGTTGGAGGTAGGCTGATTGAGAATCGAGTGAGCTGATCCTGGATCGAGTCACACTTGATCGTGCCTTGGTGAGCTTCGACCGCGCGTTTGACAATCGAGAGTCCTAGGCCTGTGCCCTTGATTTTGTACTGAGAGTGGTGCTTCTCTACCCGATAGAAGCGCCGGAAGATATAAGGGAGGTCTGCGGCGGGAATGCCGACGCCATTATCACTGACCCATATCTTAATTTTGCCTGTGCGCTTGCATTGCGTGCAGCCGATCTTGACCTTGAGTTGGCGTTCGGGGTTTTGCTTGATTGCGTTCTCGACGAGGTTGAAGAGGATTTGTGACCAGTAGAACTTATCTGCCTCGATGGTGAGGTCTGGCTCATCCATCTTGATTTTGACGATGACACCTTTTTCTTTGATCATCTGGTCTAGGTGGACGATGCACTCGTCGATGATTTCCTTCAGTCGGAATGGTTCGTAGTTGAGCGTATTCTTCACCCCTGATTCGAGCTTGGTAATCAGGAGCATCTCCTCGATGATCCGGGCGAGTCGCTGACCATGCTTCTTCATGATGCCGAGGAAGTGTTGGGAGGTCTCTGTGTCCTCGATGATGTCCTCATCCATCAGGGTCTCTACATACCCATTGATAATGGCGAGAGGGGTTCGTAGTTCGTGTGAGGCATTGGCGATGAAGTCCTTACGCATTTGCTCTGTACGATACTGCTCTGTGATGTCGTGGAGGTGGATTCGTGTATGCTTGTCGTGATGGTCTCCATCGATGAACTTGATACTGACTTGGAAGCATCGTTCTTCTCCAGCTTGGAAGTCATCACTCTCTACCGTGAGTAGGAGTTCTCTCTTCAGAGCCTGTTGCGTCTGAATCGCTTCGTCCAGAGTTGAGAGGAGTTCAGGGATCTTGATGATCTCGGTGTAATGGCGCTGGGTGATATTCTTCTTACCAAAGAATTTAATTGCGTCCTTATTCGCGAGCTTAATCAGATGCTTATCATCTAAGACGATCAGCATATTATCCTGAGCGCGCATGAGGAGCTTCCGCTCGAACTCGAGATCTTTGATCGTGCGCTTGAGCGTGAACAGCGAGCGCAGGTCCTTGCGCGATAACTTATTCCTGATTGTCAGGTACGTGAGGCCACTCCCGACGAGGGCGCCGAGAAGGAGGCAGAGGTATGGTGTCAGAGTCCCCATCGCATTAATCCTCTACGGTGTACATATACCCCTTGCCACGTATCGTCTTGATACATTCTGCAAAGGAACCCACCTTCATACGGATACGCTTCATGTGGGTATCTAGAGTACGACTATGAACATCATCGGAGTATCCCCATACTTGTTTCAGTAGAGTAGAGCGAGATTGGATTTGGTTCGGGTGCTCACAGAGAAAGAGGAGGAGCTTGAACTCTGTCGAGGTCAAGTCCATACGCTCTCCACCAGCGGTAAAGGTCAGCTTCACCTTGTCAAAGACGAGTCCATCGATTTTGATGATGTGACTTTGCTTATTCTTCTGGACGTGTGAGAGTTGCTTTTTGATACGCAGAACGAGTTCCTTCGGGCTAAAGGGCTTAGTCATGTAGTCATCCGCTCCAGCCTCTAGACCAGCGACTCGATCAGAGGCTTGCCCCTTAGCTGTCAGCATGATGACGGGAATATCTTTCGTCTTGGTCTTCCCTCGGAGCTCGCGAAAGACGGTCATGCCATCCACCTTTGGTAACATGAGGTCCAGGACGATGAGGTCATATTGGTTTTCCATCGCTAGCTCGATCGCTATCTTTCCATTATGAGCCTTAGTGACGTAGTATCCAGCCTTCATTAGGTGAAAGCGGATAAGCTCAGCAATGTCAGGTTCGTCTTCAACCAATAGAATGTGAGGTATGTGTTCGGTAGGGGGCATACGATCAATGTCTAGTTCATAACCGCTTAGCAAGTATTAGACCAAACTCAAGATAGGAATTGCTCGGTGTCGTTAAATTCACCGAAAGGGCGGTTGAATATGGGAGTGTGGAGAGGTAGGGTACTGTATGAATATGCCCCAGATGCCTCTCGCTGCTAGAAATATTGAGAAGGGCGTGCCTCTCAAAAATGTCATAGGGCGTGCGGCGGTAGAGCAGCTAGCTCGCAACTTAGAGCTATCCTCGCGTTGCTTCGATCCAGAGGAGTTTATCCAAGTAGTGATGCAGAAGCTTGATTCGCTCGAATTGATGGAGAGAGGGCAATGGGTCGCCGAGGTGATGCGCCACTTCTTACCTCCACTCTATGAGGATGCGGTGCAGATATTGATTCAGTCGATGACTCCTGCTCGGCAAGATGCAGTAGATTTGGGAGGCACGAGTACATTCTTCTATCTCCCATATAGCTGCTTTATCAGTTCTTATGGGCTGAGCATTAGGGAGAACGGCGGGGTTGACCCATTCGAGTGCTCGATGAATGCCTTGTTGGAGCTGACGACTCGATTCACCTCTGAGTTTGCGATTCGTCCCTTCTTGATCGAGCAGGAACAACGTACTTTTGATCGTATTCATGGGTGGCTCTCTGATCCTAATCCTCATGTGAGACGCTTATGCTCAGAGGGGACGCGTCCACTCCTACCATGGGGACGCAGATTGCCTGCTATGCTGGAGACTCCCGAGAAGACCTTGCACATATTGGAGTCGCTCAAAAATGATAAGGAACTCTATGTCAGGAGGAGTGTGGCAAACCATCTAGGGGATCTCGCTAAGAGTCACCCTCGTTGGGTCTTTGGTCTCTGTCAGCAGTGGTTAGAGGAAGGCGCCTCTAGGGAATTAAAGTGGGTGATTCGTCATGCCGTAAGGTATTGGGCGAAGAAAGATGACCCTCATGCTATCGAACTACGCAGCAATGCTCGGTAAGGGAATCTCTTGTGCAGATCATGACTCAGTGCTATGAGGGGAAGCGTGAAGAGAGTCGTCATCATCGGGTTAGGCAGCGGAGTGGGCTGTATCTTATTAAGCATCTTACTTATTGCCATCGGAGGGCTGGTGGAAGAGGACACGCCCTGTGATATCGCATTAGTGCTGGGAAACCAGGTGCATGTAGATGGGACTCCCTCTGATCGGTTAGTGGCTCGCCTAGAGCGCGCAGTGTCGCTGTATCGTGATCAGCAGTGTCAATACATCTTAGTAAGTGGAGCAGTGGGTAAGGAGGGTCATGATGAGGCGGTCGTCATGGCGCGGTACTTGGTGCAACAGCATGTTCCGGCAGAGCGTATACTAGTCGATAGTGAGGGCTGGACGACCTGGCACTCAGCATTAAATGCACAGACGATCTCTGATGAGATAGGGCTAGTAGATCCATCAGTGAGGGCTGTGAGCCAATACTTCCACCTGAGTCGCTGTCGCCTCGCGTTAAAGAGGGCTGGGTTTACGACCGTATCATCGTCATATGCGCGATATACAGAGCGTCGAGATCTCTATGCTCTCATACGCGAGGTGCCCGCCTTCGCTAAGTATTTCTTATTCAAGCACTAGGGGGCTTGATTGAAGACTCATGTGTCGCCCCGCATGACGCGCGGAGATGAATCGTGTCCTTTTTGGATAAGGTTGATTGTACTCAGCTGAGAGAAGTGATAACGAGAGTTATGATACCGAGGCATGTATTCTATAATTCTGATGTGGGGGAAGGTGCGGGATTTGATGCGGAGATCATACCGATGGTCGAGGCGGTGAATATTTGTTGTGGAGCACATGCTGGTAATCTAGAGGAGATGCAGCGAGCGGTGGAGTTAGCGCAGGAGCATGGCGTGTGTATCGGAGCGCACCCTGGCTTTGCCGATCGGGAGCATTTTGGGCGCCGAGAGCAGCAGCTTTCTGATACTCAGCTCCATCAACTCTTGTTCGATCAGCTCGATACACTGGACTCCATAGCCGGAGGCATTAGCTACATCAAGCCACATGGAGCACTCTACAATATGATGAGTCGAGATGCTGGGTATGCCGTTCTGGTGCTCGATATCCTCCGGGAATGGAGAGAGATCCCCGTGATGTTACTAGCTGGATCGGTCGCCACGAAACAGGATCACCCTAGTATGATTATCGCCGAGGGCTTTATGGATCGACGTTACACGGCGGAGGGTCTCTTAGTCCCACGTACTAAGGAGCATGCCGTCATCGCGTCTGTGGCAGAGGCGAGTGCTCAGGCAGCAGCCCTACGCAGAGGAGATGAGATCATCTCGGAGAGTGGAACCGCTCTCGATATCCCAGTGGATAGTATCTGTGTACATGGAGACTCCGCCGGGGCAGTCGACTTCTTAAGGAGGTGTTTGGCTGAAGCAGAGTAAGGAATAGACTACTCTTGAGAGGGGACCCTACATGATCTCTCAGGGATTCATGAGAGGTGTATCGATACCTAGACAGTATTACTGTATTCCGAGAGCTTTCGTTGTAGCGTTCTGCGGCTAATCCCTAGGAGTTCTGCGGCTTCACTTTTATTGTTATTACTATGTCGCAGAGCCGCTTCGATCGTATTTCGTTCGACTTCATCGAGACGGAACGAGGAGGCGATCGGGAGATGATCCGCCTGTTGAGAGGGGGATCTGAGGCTGATAAGCTCCTTGGGTAGATCCTCCGGAGTGATTTCTGCCTGGGGAGACATGATGGCCGCGCTCTCTAGGACCGCGGCTAATTGTCTCACATTACCCGGCCAATGGTGCTCTCTGAGGATCTGGAGGGCATCAGAGGAGAGGGACTTTGGGCCTAGCTCATTTTCTGCGACCACCTTGTCTAATAAGAGCTTAGATAAGATCGTAATGTCCTCACCACGTTGGCGTAGGGGAGGAGGGGAGATTTTGACAACGTTCAAGCGGAAGAATAGGTCTTCGCGGAACTCTCCATCATCGACCAAGTTAGCCAGAGACTTGTTAGTTGCTGCTACGACTCGGGTATCGACCGTGATTGTCTTGTTGGAGCCTACTCGTTGTATGGTGCGCTCTGAGAGAGCACGGAGCAGCTTGACCTGTAGTTGGGCATCGATCTCACCGATTTCATCGAGGAAGAGCGTGCCGCCAGAGGCTTCTTCGAATCGACCTATGCGCTGCGTCTTAGCATCGGTGAATGCTCCCTTTTCATGACCAAAGAGCTCAGACTCGAGTAGTTGTGGAGGCAGGGCCGCACAGTTCACAATGACAAAGTTATCCCGCCCTGAGAGGTCGTGGATAGCAGCAGCGACCAGTTCCTTACCTGTGCCCGATTCTCCTTCGATCAACACGGTTGCTTTTGTGGGCGCGACTTGTCTGATGATTTGCTTCATTTTGCCGACCTCTGGAGAGCGACCTTTGATGTCATCGAGCTTAGATTTCTGTGGGCGCCCTCCCTTTTTGAGTTGTTCGACCTCTTTCTGCAGTTCCTTATTTTGCTGAGTAAGGGTAGTCGTCTGTACGGCGCGTAATAAGATGAGCTCGACCTCATCAATATTGAGGGGCTTGGTGACGAAGTGGTAGGCCCCAGCCTTTACCGCTGCGATCGCAGTCTCTACAGAACCATACGCTGTCATGACGACGAAGATCGGACTATGAGGGCGAGGCGACCACTCTTTGACCAGATCCATCCCATTCTCCGCCCCCAGCCGCAGATCGGTGAGAACGATGTCGACCTTCTCCGCCTCTAGGATCATATGCGCTCCTGTGAGGTCGGCTGCAGTATAGCAGTCGAACCGGTCTTCCAGAGCTTCTTGGAGTCCCTCGCGCGTAGAGGCTTCATCCTCGACGATTAATAGTACAGGTAGCGACATTGCCTATAGTTACACCTCAAAGCAATACTGAGGTCAACAGAGATTCTGT